>JAURMS010000289.1 GCA_030830595.1 Gammaproteobacteria bacterium
ACCGGCGGCAACTATGCGGCCGCGATGGGCCCGACGCTTGCAGCCAAGCGGGAGTATGGCGTCGACCAGGTGCTGTTCTGCCCCGGCGGCGAGGTCCAGGAAACCGGCGCGTCTAATTTCCTGCTGATCCGCGAGGGCCACATCCTGACCCGTAGCCTGGATGCGACCTTCCTGCATGGCGTCACGCGCGATTCTCTGCTGCATGTGGCCCCCGAGCTCGGTTACCGGGTCGAGGAACGGGTCTTTACCGTGGCGGACATGCTCGAGTGGGTCCGCGACGGCGAGGCCGCCCTGTCCGGCACGGCCGCCGTGCTGGCTGGCGTTGGCACCCTGATGGTCGAGGGTCAGCCCCACCTGGTCGGCAACGGCGAGGTGGGCCCCCACACGCGCCGCCTGCGGGAAGTGCTGGTCAGCATGCAGCAGGGCACCCGCCCCGCCCCGGAGGGCTGGCTGCGACGGGTCTGAGGCTCAGCGCAGGCCCGTCTCGGCGCGGGCGATCACCATTCGCTGGATTTCGCTGGTGCCCTCGTAGATCTCGGTGATCTTGGCGTCACGGAAGTAGCGCTCGAGCGGCATTTCCTTGCTGTAGCCCATGCCACCATGGATTTGTACGGCCGCGTGGGCGCAGAACATGGCTGTTTCGGACGCGGTCAGCTTGGCGATCGACCCGGCCAGGGTGTTGCGCTCGCCACTGGCCTTGCAGCGCGACTTGTTCCAGGCGGCCTGCAGGGTCAGCAACCGCGCTGCCTCGATGCGGCACTTCATGTCTGCCAGTTTCTGCTGGACCATCTGGAAACTGCCGATCGGGGCGCCGAAGGCCTTGCGCTCGCGCACGTAGGCCAGTGAGGCCTCGTAGGCCGCCCGGGCGATGCCGACGGCCTGGGCGGCGATGCCGATGCGGCCCGAGTCCAGTACGGTCATGGCGATGGCAAAACCCTGGCCGTCGTCGCCGAGGCGGTTCTCCACCGGCACCCGATAGTCCTGGAATTCGATTTCGCAGGTGGCAGAGGCGCGGATGCCGAGCTTGGGTTCGGTCTTGCCGCGGACGAACCCGGGCTGGTGGCAGTCGATGACGAAAGCGCTGATGCCCCGCGCCTTGCGCTCCGGGGCGGTGACGGCGAAGAGCACCATGTAATCGGCGACCGGTCCGGAGGTGATCCAGGATTTCTTGCCGTTCAGGACATAGTGGCTGCCGTCGGCAGAGAGCACGGCGCGGGTACGCATGTTGACGGCATCGGAGCCGGACTGCGGCTCGGTGAGGCCGTAGCAGCCTATGGCCTGCCCGGAGGCGATCGGCGTGATGAAGCGCTTTTTCTGCTCCTCGGTGCCGAACTCCAGGATGCCGTGGCAGTAGAGCGAGTTGTTGACCGAGATGATGGTCGAGTGGGCCGCATCCGCCGCGGCAATCTCCTCGATCAGCAAGGCATAGCTGATGGAATCCATGCCGGCCCCGCCATATTCGGCGGGCACCTCCACGCCCATGAAGCCCAGTTCACCTGCCTTGCGGATGGTGGCCGATGGAAACTGCCCGGAGGCATCGTGCTCCGCAGCCACCGGCACGATCTCGTTGGTGGCGAACTCACGGGCGGCGGCCTGCAGCATCTGCTGGTCTTCGGTCAGCTGGAAATCCATGGCAACTCCCAAATCGGGTCAGGTTCTGGCAAGGGACGGTATTCTGGCCGACAATGGCTGTGGGTTGAAGTTCCACATCCTGTACTGGACGGCACATGAAGGATCGCACGCGCACCATCCACCCTACCCGGATCGACCTGCCGGCAGACAACCGACCGCTGGTGCCCCCCATTTACCAGTCGGTCAAGTTCTGCATGAGCCGGATCGAGGACACGCTGCGCGCCTTGCGCGGTGAGGGCGAGGGATACTTCTACTCGCGCCTGTCCAACCCCACCGTCCGCCAGCTCGAGCAGCTGCTGGCCCAGCTGCAGGGGCGGGAAGACTGCGTAGTGGTCGGTTCCGGGATGGCGGCCGTGTCGAGTTGCCTGCTGGCCCTGTGCAAGGCCGGCGACCACGTGCTGGGATTCGTCGAGACCTACGGGCCCAGTCGTTACCTCATTCGTCAATTGCTGGAGCGCTACGGCGTCACCTGTACCCTGCTGTCCATCGAGGACGAGGAGGGGATGGCGCGGGTGCTGTCCGCCACGCCCACGCGCCTGGTCTTCTTCGAGAGCCCCACCAACCCAGCCAACAAGGTGGCTGACATCGCGCGGATCTGCGCCGCTGCGCGCGCGGCGGGGGCCCTGACGGTGATGGACAACACCTTCGCCGGCTTTCACAACCACGGCCAGTTTCCGGTGGACCTGTTCGTACACAGCCTGACCAAGTACGCCTCGGGCCACGGCGACGTCATGGGTGGTGCCATCATCGGCTCGGCGGCGCAGGTGGCGGCCATGCGCCAGGACTGCCAGACCCTGGGCGCTGTTCTCGATCCGCATGCCGCTTTCCTGCTCCTGCGGGGCATGAAGACCTATTTCCTGCGCTATGCGGCCCAGGCGGAATCGACGCTCGAGGTCGCCGCTTGGCTGGAGCGCCAGCCCCAGGTCAGGCACCTGCGTCATCCCGGCCTCCCGAGCCACCCCCGCCATGAGCTTGCCCGTCGGCAGATGCACGACTTCGGGACGGTCATCTGCCTGCAACTGGAGGGCGGCATGGAGGCCTGCACGCGCTTTGTGGAGGCGCTAAGGTTTTTTGCGATCACCGCCAGCCTGGGGTCGGTGGATTCGCTGGTCATGCCCCCGCAGCTGCTGCAGCCGAGGGATTTCACCCCCGAGCAGCGTGAGCTCAGCGAGCTGACCCCGGCCACGATCAGGCTGTCTATCGGCGCCGAGGATACGGCCGACCTGATCGAGGACCTGGCACAGGCGCTGATCGCGGCTCAGTAGCTGCTGGCGACCCTTACCCGATGTGAGTGGTAGGGCAGCACCTCGACCATTTCACCTTCACGAAGCCTGTGCTGGAGTTGCCGCCACCAGTCGGCTTCCAGCAGCACGCCGTGCTTCTCCAGGAATACGGTCTTGAGGTGCGGATCGAAGGGCAGGAAGCGAATGAAGGTTTCCGGAAAGACGTCGTTGTCATTCACCTGGAACCAGGGGTCCGCGCGCATCTCGTCTTCGTCGTCGCGCGCCTGGGGCAGGTCGCGAAAGCGACAGTCCGTGACCGGGCAGAGCTCGTCATAGTCGTAGAAGATCACCCGGCCGTGGCGGGTCACGCCGAAGTTCTTCAGCAGCAGGTCCCCGGCGAAGATGTTGGTATAGGCCAATTCGCGGATCGCCTGGCCGTACTCGACCACCGCCAGTTCCGCCTGCTCCGGGGTCGCGCTCTTCAGGTACAGGTTCAGCGGCGTCAGCTTGCGCTCGATATAGACGAGCCCGAGGATCAGGTTGCCGTCCTCCACCTGGGCCGACAGGGCACACTCTCCGAGCAGTTCCCGCAGCACGTCGTCGTCGAAACGGTCGCGGGGCAGGCGCACCTGCCTGAACTCCTGGGCGTCCACCAGGCGCCCCGCCCGGTCATGACGGAAGACCATGTCGTACTTGGCCATGACCTCCTCGCGCAGCACGTTCTTGACCATCGGGAAGCGGTCGCGGATCACCTTGAAGACCACGTCGAAGGAGGCAAGCGTGAAGCAGGCCATCACCAGGCCTTTCTCGCCCGGGGCCATGACGAAGCGGTCGTTGGTTGCCTCGAGGTGGCGGAAAATCTCGCGGAAGCGCTCTGTCTTGCCCTGCTTGGCCCGGCCCAGCACGGTGAACAGCTCCGAGACCGGCTTGCGTGGCAGCAGGGTGCGCAGGAAACAGACCGCATCGCCCACCCGCTCGAGGTCAACGTGGAAATAGGAACGGGTGAAGCTGAACAGGATCGAGACGTCGCTCTCCTTGAGCATCACCGCATCCACCAGCAGGCCGCGCTCGGTGTTGCGCAGGGCGATGACCAGCGGCAGCTGGAATCCCTCACCCAGGATCCGGCCCACCAGGTAGGCGCGCGACATCTGAAAAAAGATCGGCTGGACCAGTTCGATGACCTGCACCGGGCGCGCCTCACCGACGCGCTGCAGGTGCAGCCGGATATCGGCGACCACGTGCTCGACGCTGCCCTCGAAATCCCGCCAGCCTACCTTCAGCCGGCAGTTGGCCAGGATCTCCTCTACCAGCAGGGGCAGCGAGCCGCGGTTGGCATACGCGACCGTCATGCCGTCGCTGCTGGTGCCCCGAAGGGGATCGAGGTCGAGGGCAAAGAACTCGACCTCGGGGTCCACCCCGACCGTCTGGAACACCCGCCGGGTAATGGAACTGAAATAGGTCTTCAGGAACTCCGGGTCCGGCATGCCGGTGATTTCGGCCGCGAGGCGTTCCTTGATGGCGCGCCACAAAGGGATGTCCAGTAGGCGCTCTCCCAGGGCGCTGCCCAACAGGGCCTGGGTGTCACGCACGCTCTGCGTGTAGAGCTCGAGCCGCTCTACCGCATCGCGCTGGCTGCCCTTCCAGTCGCGGCTTTCGAAGCGCTCCTGCGCGCGCCGGCTGATGGCGCGGAATTCCTGGTTGTAGCGGGCGAACGAGGCGACGACCAGGATGGCGGCACTGGCCGCGAGGTCCCGGTCGTCGCTCGCACCGCCCGCGGTCAAGGGCCCTCAGCCCATGTTCCGGATCAGGGCGTCGCCGAACTCACTGCACTTGACCTCGGTAGCGCCTTCCATCAGGCGAGCGAAGTCGTAGGTCACCACCTTCTCGCCGATTGACTTGTCCATCGCGTGGATGATCAGGTCGGCCGCCTCGGTCCAGCCCATGTAGCGCAGCATCATCTCGCCGGAGAGAACCACCGAGCTGGGATTGACCTTGTCGAGGCTGGCATATTTCGGCGCGGTGCCGTGGGTCGCTTCGAACACTGCGTGGCCAGTGAGGTAGTTGACGTTCCCGCCCGGTGCTATGCCGATACCGCCGACCTGGGCAGCCAGCGCGTCGGAGAGGTAATCCCCGTTGAGGTTCATGGTGGCGATCACGTCGAACTCGTCCGGGCGGGTGAGCACCTGCTGCAGGGTGATGTCGGCGATCGCGTCCTTCACCAGGATGCGGCCGGCTGCGAGCGCGGCCTTCTGCTCCTCGTTGGCGGCCTTCTCGCCCCGCTCGGCGCGGGCCCTCTCCCACTGGTCCCAGGTGTAGACCGAATCGGCGAACTCGCGCTCGGCGAGCGCATAGCCCCAGTTGCGGAAGGCGCCCTCCGTGTACTTCATGATGTTGCCCTTGTGCACGAAGGTCAGGCTCTTGCGCTGGTTGTCGATGGCGTACTGCAGCGCCGAGCGCACCAGCCGTTCGGTGCCCTCACGGGAGACTGGCTTGATGCCGATGCCCGAGGTCCCGGGGAAGCGGATCTTGGCGTACTGGCGCGGGAAGTTCTGCTTCAGCAGCTCGAGGAACTTGCGGTTCTCCTCCGAGTCCGCCTCGAACTCGATGCCGGCGTAGATGTCCTCGGTGTTCTCGCGGAAGATCACCATGTCGACCTTGCCCGGGTCGCGCACCGGAGAAGGGACGCCCTTGAACCAGCGCACCGGGCGCAGGCACACGTACAGGTCCAGAAGCTGGCGCAGCGCCACGTTGAGCGAGCGGATGCCGCCGCCGATGGGCGTGGTCAGCGGACCCTTGATGGACACCAGGTATTCGCGGCAGGCTGCAACCGTCTCGTCGGGCAGCCAGGTGTTCATCAGGTTGTTGGCCTTCTCTCCGGCATAGACTTCCATCCAGGAGATCCGCCGGCGACCGCCGTAGGCCTTCTCCACGGCCGCATCCAGCACCCGCACGCTGGCTCGCCAGATGTCCGGGCCGGTGCCGTCGCCCTCGATGAAGGGGATGATGGGGTTGTCGGGAACGTGCAGCTTGCCGTTCTCGATGCGGATCTTTTCGCCGGTCGCCGGCGGGGTGATCTGGATGGCCATGTTCGGGTGACTCCTGTTGGCGGATGTCTTTGTTTGTCAAGGAAAACCGGGTACTCCGGGATGGCGCGAATCCTACCACATCCGGCCCCGCGCCTAGCCAGCGGTGGGTGCGCCAGCGCACGCTTCGGAGGCTGGCGTTTGACGGCGGGTGCGGGCAGGGTTAGCGTGATGAATCAATGAGTCTGCAAAGCTGGAAAAACGGGCTGCGTGCGCGGACGGGGCGACCCCTGCTGGTGGCTTTCGTCGTCTGCTGGCTGGGCCTTGCCGTACAGCCGTGTTCGGCCATGGCGGACATGGACCATCACGACGCTCCGCCCTGCGATCATTGCCCGGACCAGGCGCCCTCCGCCTGTGAACTGGGTTCGGCGCTCGAATGCGACCTGTCTGACGCGTCGGGGCTTGCCCAGCAGTCCCTGGAACTGCCGCCAGCGGCTGCTATCCAGCTTGCCACCGAGGCCTTGTGGGTGGCCTTGCCAAGCGAGGAGCAGCGCCGGTCTTACTGTACCGGGCCACCTGGTGGATTCCCGCCGCCCGACCTGCAACAAAGGTACTGCCGCTTCCTGAAATGACCCTCCGCTGCGTTCGTGGGTACGGACGTCTTTGCAGGAGGAGTCATGTTGTTGAAGCGTTTTCATTTCTTATTGCTGATCACCTGGCTGGTGCTCGCCGGTACACTCGCCGAGGCCAGTTCATCCGGACCACTGTCGCTGGAGGCGGCCGTGCGGCTGGCCATCCAGCGCGACGAGGGCCTGCGGGCCACCCTTGAGGAAGCGGCAGCGCTTCGCGAGCAATCGGTGGCCGCCGCCCAGTTGCCCGACCCGATGCTGCGCCTTGGCGCGGCGGCCCTGCCGCTGGATTCATTGGCGCTCGACGACGAGCCCATGACCCAGCTGCAGCTTGGCCTGGCGCAGCGCTTTCCGGCAGGCCGCACCCGCGAGCTGGCCGGTCGCCGACTGGCCGTCGAGGCCGATGCGCTGGATGCGGCCCGGGCCGAGCGAAGACGCTTCGTGGCCTGGCAGCTGGAGGTCGCCTGGCGGGAGCTGGATTACCTCGAGCGCGCGCTGGCCCTCCTGGAGCAGGATGGCCGCTGGCTCGACACCCTGGTCGGGGCGAGGGAGGCGGGCTACGCGGCCGGCGCGGTCGGCAGCCTGGAGTTGATCGAAGCACGCCTCGAGCGGGCCGAACTCGGCGAGCGGCGCCTGGGCCTGCTGGCCCGTCGCGAGGCCGCCACGGCGAGCCTCGACCGCTGGCTCGGTGAGGGGGTCGCGGCGGACGACAGGCAGCCCGCACCCGAGCCCTCCCCGCAACCGACCCCGGCGGTCGCCCTCGAACGTCTGGAGATCCATCCCAGCCTGCTCCGGCTGGATCGGGCGCAGGAAGCGGCAAGCGTTGAGGTCAACCTCGTGGAGCAACGCTACCGTCCGGCCTATGGGGTGGAGGTCGGCTACGGCTTCAGGGTGAACCGGCCCGACATGCTGAGCGCCATGCTGACGTTCGACCTGCCGCTGTTCACCCGTGATCGGCAGGATCGCGAACGCGCTGCCGCAATGTCGCGGACGCGCGCGGCGGAGGCACGACGCGAGGATGCGCGGCGGGACCTGAGCGCTCGCCTTGCGGAGGCGCAGGCCCGTGAAGGGCGGCTCGCCGAGGCACAGGCCCTGTATACCGAGGCGCTCGAGCCACTCGCTGCGCTCGGCGAGGACCTGGCGCTGGCCGCCTACGCCAGCGACGCCGGAGGCCTGGCCGAGGTGGTCTCCAGCCGCCGCCGCGCCGTAGAGCTGACCGAGAGGCTCGAACGGCTGCGCCTCGAGCGCGGCCTCGCCGCCGCTGAAATCCGCTACCTGATCGGAGATCTGCCATGAAACTGGTCCTTGATCCTTGCCGCAGCCTGGCCTGTGCCGTGCTGTGCCTGCTGTTGGTTGCCTGCACCGAGTCGCCGGTCCCTGCCGAGTCGCCGCGCGAGCATGCCGAGAAGCATCTCGACGCCACCTACGTCTGCCCGATGCATCCTGAGGTGACCTCTGACCAGCCCGGGGAATGCCCGATCTGCGGGATGGATCTTGTCGAGCAGGCGCCCCCGGCCCCCGACGATGCTGCCGGCGTTGAACTGTCGCCGACCGCCGCGGCCAGCCTGGGTGTGCGGGTGGCACCCGCGCGCCTCGGCCAGCTCGATCGTTCCGTCCGCACCGTCGGCACGGTTGCCTATGACGAGCGGGCCACGGTCGAGGTGCAGGTCCGTACCGAAGGCTATGTCGAGGCCTTGTCGGTGCGGGCCGCGGGTGAGGCCGTCCGTCGCGGCCAGCGCCTGTTCGAGGTGTTCTCCCCGAGACTCGCCGCGGCCCAGCGCGAGTACCTGCAGCTGCTGGCGAGCGGTGATGCCGCGCTGGTGTCAGCGGCTGAAGCCCGCCTCGCGGCGCTCGGCCTCACGCCGGCTGCCGTCGGCAGGCTGCGTGAGCGTGGTGAGGTCGATGCCCGGGTCGCCTATCACTCACCCATCACGGGGGTGGTGCTCGCCCTCGGTGTGAGGGAGGGCGCACTGGCTGCGCCGGGGGCCAGCGTCATCACGCTGGCTGACGCCTCTCGGCTATGGGTCATCGTCGACGTGCCGGAGGCGGCGGCCGCCGCCATCGCCACCGGCGCGCCGGCTGAACTGGTCTTTCCGAGCCTGCCCGGTCGTCGGGTCGCCTCACGGGTCGAGGAGCGCTTGCCGGCGCTCGAGGCGACGACCCGGACCTTCCAGGCCCGCATCCCGCTCGCCAATCCCTCCAGCGAGTTCGCAGCCGGCATGCGGGTCGATGTCTCCATCCAGTCCCAGCCGGGCCCCGAGCGCGTGCTGGTGCCGCTTGAGGCCGTGATTCGCACCGGCGCCGAGGACCGGGTGCTGGTGGAGACCCGGGCGGGTGCGTTTGAGGCCCGCGTTGTGCACGTCGGCGATGAGTCGGGTGGCTTGGCGGAGATCCTGCACGGCCTCGCCGCCGGTGAGCGCGTGGTGGTCTCCGGGCAGTTCATGCTGGATTCCGAGACCAGAGTGTCTTCCGGCCTGGCCCGCTTCGGTGAGGGGCATGATCACCACGCGGGGCAGGCTCCATGATCGCCGCGATCATCAGGCTGTCCCTGGCCAACCGTTCGCTGGTGCTGCTGCTGGCAGGGGTGCTCGCCCTGGCTGGCACCTGGGCCACCTACAAGACACCGGTGGATGCCATCCCCGACCTCTCCGACGTGCAGGTGATCGTCAGGACCAGCCTGCCTGGTCAGTCGCCGCGCGTCGTGGAGGATCAGGTCACCTATCCCCTGACCACTGCGCTGCTGGCGGTGCCAGGTGCGACCACCGTGCGGGGGTATTCCTTTTTCGGCGACTCATTCGTCTATGTGCTGTTCGAGGATGGGACCGACCTGTACTGGGCGAGGTCGAGAGTGCTGGAGTACCTGTCGCAGGTCGCGCCGCGCCTGCCGGCGGGTGCGCGACCTGCCCTCGGGCCCGATGCCACGGGAGTGGGCTGGATCTACCAGTACGCGCTGGTCGATCGCAGCGGCCGCCACGACCTGGCCGAGCTGAGAAGCCTGCAGGACTGGTTCCTCAAGTTTGAGCTGCAGGCGCTGCCCGGGGTGGCCGAGGTGGCCACGGTGGGGGGCATGGTTCGGCAGTATCAGGTGATCGTCGACCCGGTTCGACTGCTCGGGCAGGGGCTGACGCTGGCCGGCGTACGGGCGGCCATCGAACGTGGCAACGGTGAGGTGGGTGGCTCGGTCGTGGAGATGGCCGAGGCCGAATACATGGTGCGAGCCTCCGGTTACCTGCGCGGCGTCGAGGACCTGCGAGTCCTGCCGCTGGGCGTGGTCGATGGCGTTCCGGTGCTGCTCGCTGATGTGGCCGACGTGCGGGTCGGGCCCGAACTGCGCCGCGGCATCGCGGAGCTGGATGGCGAGGGCGAGACGGTCGGGGGCATCGTGGTGCTGCGTAGCGGGGGTCATGCCCGGGAGGCCATCCAGCGGGTTCGCGAGCGCCTCGACTCGCTCCGTGCCAGCCTGCCGGCCGGTGTCGAGATCGTCGAGACCTACGACCGTTCTGCGCTGATCGACCGCGCCGTGGACAACCTGCGCACCAAGCTGGTGGAGGAGTTCATCGTCGTGATCCTGGTCTGTGCGGTCTTCCTGCTGCACTTCCGCTCCAGCCTCGTACTGCTGATCAGCCTGCCGCTGGGCATCGTCTCCGCCTTCCTGATGATGCGCTGGCAGGGCATCGACGCCAACATCATGTCACTGGGTGGCGTGGCCATCGCAGTCGGCACGATGGTCGATGCGGGTATCGTGATGATCGAGAATGTACATCGCCGGCTGCAGGAGACCGGTGCCGGGATCGCGGAGCGGCTCGAGGCCGTTACCGAGGCCTGTGCCGAGGTGGGGCCCGCCCTGTTCTTCTCGCTGTTGATCGTGGCGCTGTCCTTCCTGCCGGTCTTCGCCCTCGGTGACCAGGAGGGCCGCCTGTTCGCGCCGCTCGCTTTCACCAAGACCTGGGCGATGGTGGCCTCGGCCCTGCTCGCGATCACCGTCGTGCCCGTCTTGATCTGGTGGCTGGTGCGGGGTCGCATCCGCCGCGAGGAGGACAACCCGGTCAGCCGGCTGGCAATGCGCCTGTACTGGCCGCTGCTGCGCAGCGCGCTTGACCGACCGGTGGCGGTGCTGGGGCTGGCGCTGCTGCTGGTGGTGTCGGCTGCCTGGCCGTGGTCACGCCTGGGAAGCGAGTTCATGCCCGAACTGGACGAGGGTGACCTGCTGTACATGCCCAGTGCGCCGCAGGGTATCTCCGCTGACGCCGTGCGCGCCCTGCTCCAGCAGAGTGATCGCCTGATCCGCTCGGTGCCGGAGGTGGAGCGGGTATTCGGCAAGGCGGGTCGTGCCGAGACGGCCACCGACCCCGCGCCCTTCGAGATGCTGGAGACCACGATCCGCCTGAAGCCGCGTGAGCAGTGGCGTCCAGGCATGACGCCGGAGCGTCTCAAGGAGGAACTGGATCGCGTGGTACAGGTCCCTGGCCTGGCCAATACCTGGCTGCCACCTATCCGGACCCGCATCGACATGCTGGCCACCGGCGTGAAGACGCCCATCGGCATCCGCATCCAGGGCCCTGACCTTGCCATCATCGAACGGATCGGACGCGAGGTCGAGGCGGCCCTGGCCGACCTGCCGGGACTGACCTCCGTCTATGCGGAGCAACTGACCCAGGGCCGTTATCTCGACGTCGACATCCGCCGGGCCGACGCGGCCCGGTTCGGCCTGAACGTTGCGGACCTGCTGGAGGTGGTGTCGACCGCCGTCGGTGGTGCGAACCTCGGTTACACGGTGGAGGGGCTCGAGCGCTACCCGATCCAGTTGCGCTATCCGCAGGCCTGGCGGGATTCGGCCGAGGCGCTCTCGCGCCTGCCCATCCAGGCTCCCAATGGCGCTCAGCTCACGCTGGGCGACGTGGCGGATATCCAGATCCGCTCGGGGCCGGCCATGATCCGCAGTGAGAACGCCCGACCGGCAGGCTGGGTCTACCTCGACGTCGGCGCGCGCGACCTGGGCTCGCTGGTTGCCGAGGCCCGCGCGCGGGTGGCCGGGGCGGTCAGCCTGCCGCCCGGGTACAGCATCGGATGGTCGGGTCAGTTTGAGCACTGGCAGCGGGCGAGGGACCGCCTGCAGGTCGTGGTGCCGCTGACCCTGCTGATCATTGTCGTATTGCTGTACCTCAATTTCCGCCAGTGGCGCGAGGTGCTCCTGCTGCTCGGCTCCCTGCCCTTCGCGCTGGTGGGCGCGATCTGGCTGCTCCACTGGCTCGACTACCGCATGAGCGTCGCGGTGGCGGTGGGTCTCATCGCCCTGGCCGGCGTGGCCGCCGAGACCGGTGTGGTCATGTTGCTGTACCTCCGGCAGGCGGTCGAACGCCGACTCGCCGCCGCGGGCGGCACCCCACTTGATGCCGCGGCGCTGCGCGAGGCCATCATCGAAGGTGCGCTGTTGAGGCTAAGGCCGAAGCTGATGACGGTATTGACCATCATCATTGGCTTGCTGCCCATCCTGTGGGGGGATGGCACCGGCTCGGAGGTGATGCGCAGGATCGCCGCGCCGATGGTTGGCGGCATGGTCAGCGCAACGCTCCTGACCCTCGTGGTGCTTCCCGCCGCTTTCCTGCTGGTCCATGGCCGGTGGCGACGAGTGTGATAGTGTTTCAACCCACTCAAACAAGCGCTCAAGGAGCCCTTGCATGACTTTTACCGGCAAGGCCATCACGCTGCACGACCTGGGCGAGGGCATCGTCGAGATGCGCTTCGACCTCGACGGCGAATCCGTCAACAAGCTGAACGCAGCCACCCTGCAGGAAATGGAGCGGGCGGTCGGCGTGCTGGCTGCCCACGCCGGCCTCCGGGGCCTGTTGGTCACCTCCGGTAAGGCGGTCTTCATCGTCGGCGCCGACATCATGGAATTCGGCGAGATGTTCGCCCAGGAGGAACCGGCTGTCGCCCGCCAGGTGCGGGACGTCAATCGCATGATCTGCCAGTTCGAGGACCTGCCGGTGCCGATCGTGGTGGCCATCAACGGCATGTGCCTGGGCGGTGGTTTCGAGCTGGCGCTGGCCTGTGACTACCGCGTGATGTCCACCGAGGCGCGGGTCGGCCTGCCCGAGGTCAAGCTGGGCCTGTTCCCCGGCTTCGGCGGCACGGTTCGCCTGTCGCGCCTGATCGGGCTCGACAACGCGGCCGAATGGATCGCAACCGGGCAGGAGCGCAAGGCCGAGGCCGCCCTGAAGGATGGGGCCGTGGACGGCGTGGTGGCGCCCGCGCGGTTGCGGGAGGCTGCGCTGGCTGCCCTGCGCGAGGCGATGTCCGGCCGGCTCGACTGGCGCGCCCGGCGGGTCGACCGTCAGGGCACGCTCAAGCTCAACGGGCCCGAGCAGATGATGGCCTTCACCACTGCCATGGCGGTGATCGGCGCTAAGGCGGGTCCGAACTATCCGGCGCCGACGCTGGCGATCAAGAACCTGCAGACCTCTGCCGGCCTCGAGCGCGATCCGGCGCTCGACATCGAGGCCAAGTATTTTGCCAAGGCCGCCAAGACCCCGCAGGCGGAGGCCATGATCGGCGTGTTCATCGCCGACCAGGCGGTCAAGAAGTCCGCTGCCGGATGGGGCCGCAAGGCCGTGCGCGAGATCAAGCGGGTGGCCGTGCTCGGCGCCGGCATCATGGGTGGCGGCATTGCCTACCAGGCCGCCGCGCGCGGCACGCCCGTGGTCATGAAGGACATCCGTGACGAGGCCCTGGCGCTGGGCATGGGCGAGGCCGGCAAGCTGCTCGCGCGGCAGGTGGAGAAGGGCCGGATGTCACCCGTGGAGATGACGTCGACGCTGGCGAGTATCCGGCCCACGCTGCAGTACGGTGAGCTGGCCGGGGTCGACCTGGTCATCGAGGCCGTGGTCGAGAAGGCCGACGTGAAGCGTGCGGTGTTCGCCGAGGTGGAAAAACTGGTCGGCGAGGACACCATCATCGCCTCCAACACCTCGACCATTTCCATTGGCGGACTGGCCGAGGGCCTGACGCGGCCCGAGCGCTTCGTGGGCATGCATTTCTTCAACCCCGTACACATGATGCCGCTGGTCGAGGTGATCCGCGGGCCCAGGTCTTCCGAGGCGGCGGTGGCGGCCACGGTGGCGATGGCCCAGCGCATGGGCAAGACGCCGATCGTGGTCAACGACTGCCCCGGGTTCTTCGTCAACCGGGTGCTGTTTCCCTATTTCGCCGGCTTCCACGGCCTGCTGCGAGATGGTGCCGACTTCGCCATGGTCGACAAGGTGATGGAACGCTTCGGCTGGCCGATGGGCCCGGCCTACCTGATGGACGTCGTGGGCATGGATACCGCGGTCCACGCCGCCGGCGTCATGGCGCACGGCTTCCCGGATCGCATGCAGCCGGATTACCGCACGGCCACCGAGGTCCTGGTCGAGGCCGGCCGCCTGGGGCAGAAGAGCGGGGCCGGGTATTACGCCTACACGCCAGACCGCAAGGGCAAGCCGAAAAAGGCCGCGGATCCCACCGTGCACGGGTTGCTGGCGTCGGTCGTGGGCACCGCGACGGAATTCACCCCGGAACAGGTGGTGGCCCGCTGCATGGTGCCGCTGGTCAACGAGGTGGCGCGCTGCCTGGAGGAGGGCATCGTGGCCTCGCCCTTCGAGGCCGACATCGGCCTGTTGTTCGGGATCGGCTTCCCGCCGTTTCGCGGTGGCGCCTGCCGTTACTTCGACCAGACCGGTCCGCAGGCCTTTATCGACCTCGCCGATGGACTGAGCGGCCAGGGCAAGCTCTACGAGCCGCCGACACTGCTGCGCGAGATGGCGGCAGCGGGTCGCGGCTTCTATACCAGGCAGGGGTAAGCGCATGAACCAGGATCCAAGGGACGTAGTCATCGTGGATGCCGTGCGGACCGCTATGGGCCGCTCGAAGGGCGGCATGTTCCGCCATGTGCGCGCCGAGGCGCTCTCGGCAAGCCTCGTCACTGCGCTGCTGGGGCGCAACCAGGCGCTCGACCCCGCAACCATCGACGACGTGATCTGGGGCTGCGTCAACCAGACGCTCGAGCAGGGCATGAACATCGGCCGCAATGTGGTGCTCCTGGCCGGCCTGCCGCACGAGGTGCCCGGGCAGACCGTCAATCGGCTGTGTGGCTCCTCGATGCAGGCGCTGCATGCCGCAGCCGCCCAGATCGCGACCGGGCAGGGGGACGTGTACCTGGTCGGTGGTGTGGAGCACATGGGCCACGTGGCCATGACCCACGGGATCGACCTGAACCCGGCTTCGTCGCTGCACTACGCCAAGGCTTCCAACCTGATGGGCGTGACCGCCGAGATGCTGGCGCGCCTGCACGACATCAGCCGTGAGCAGCAGGATCGGTTCGCGCTGCGTTCCCACCAGCGGGCCTGGGCGGCCACCCAGGAGGGGCACTTCGCCCGCGAGATCGTCGGCGTGGTCGGACATGATGCCGATGGCGCGCCCCGACTGTGTGACGTGGACGAGGTGATCCGGCCCGACACCACGCTGGAGGCGCTGGCCGCGCTGCCTCCCGCCTTCGATCCCCGCAGCGGGACGGTCACTGCCGGCTCGTCGTCGGCGATTTCTGACGGTGCAGCGGCCATGCTGGTGACCAGCCGCGAGCGCGCCGATGCGCTTGGCCTCAAGCCACGCGCCCGCATCCGGGGCATGGCCATCGCCGGTTGCGATCCCGCCATCATGGGTTACGGCCCGGTGCCCGCCTCTCGCAAGGCGCTCGGCCGGGCCGGGATCGAGGTCGCCGACCTGGGGCTGGTCGAACTCAACGAGGCTTTCGCTGCGCAATCGCTGCCGGTCCTGAAGGACCTGGGGCTGCTCGAGGTCATGGACGACAAGGTCAACATCCACGGCGGCGCCATTGCGCTTGGGCATCCGCTGGGCTGTTCGGGAGCGAGAATCCTGACGACGCTGCTGCATGCGATGGAGCAGCGCGACGTCGAACTCGGGCTCGCCACCATGTGCATCGGCCTCGGGCAGGGGATCGCCACCGTAGTCGAACGCTGCTAGGGGGCGCCCCCGGGGCTGACGATGTACGCCTGCCCCATGCATCCCGAGTACCGCCGAGCCGAGCCGGGGCACTGCGCACTGTGCGGCTGCGCATTGGAGTCAGAGGTGGTGGCGGCTGAGCCCGGGATCCTGCCGGAGCTCGCAGACTTCCAGAGGCGACTCGCATGGTCCCTGCCCTGCGTGGTGGCCCTGCTGGCGCTGACCATGGGGCCCATGTGGATTTCCGGGCTTGCGTGGCTGGAGCATTCCAGCTGGAGCGGCTGGTTGCAGTGGCTGCTGGCCACGCCAGTGGTCGCCTGGGCGGGGTGGCCGTTCCTCAGGCGCGCGATCTCCTCGTTCGCCGTGCGACTGAACATGTTCACGCTGATCGGGCTGGGCGTGTCAGTGGCCTACTTATACAGTGTCGCCGCGCTGCTCATTCCAGGAGTCTTTCCTCCCTCGGCGCGCAGCGAGATGGGCGGCATCGCCCTCTATTTTGAGCCGGCTGCGGTCATCGTGATGCTGGTGCTGGCAGGCCAGGTGCTGGAATTGCGGGCTCGCGCGCGGACGGGTGATGCCCTGCGCTCGCTGCTGGACCTCGCGCCGGCCATGGCACTGCGCATTGATGAAGCCGGGTCCGAGTCCGAGGTGGCGTTGACCGAGGTCAAGGCGCAGGACAAGTTACGCGTCTTGCCCGGCGCGCGGATTCCCGTTGATGGTTTGATCATTGAGGGCAGCAGCGCCGTGGACGAGTCCATGGTGACGGGAGAATCCATCCCGGTGAGCAGAGCGGCGGGTGATCGCCTGATCGGTGGGACGGTCAATGGCAATGGATCGTTGGTGATGTGGGCCGAGCGCTCCGGCGCGCAGGGAACGCTGGCGCGCATCGTCAGCCTCGTAGCCGAGGCGCAGCGTAGCCGAGCCCCCATCCACGCCCTCGCCGATAGGGTGTCCGCCTGGTTCGTGCCGTCAATCGTCCTGGTTGCGGTGGTCTCATCGCTGGTGTGGTGGTGGATCGGGCCAGAGCCCCGCCTCGCCCACGCGCTGGTCGCTGGTGTCACGGTGTTGATCATTGCCTGTCCCTGCGCGGTAGGGCTGGCCACGCCCATGTCGATGACGGTGGCGATGGGGCGAGGAGCAAGGCTTGGGGTCTTGTTTCGTGAGGCTGCGGCATTAGAGGCCTTGGCACGTCTCGATGTGCTGGCCTGCGACAAGACCGGGACACTGACCGTGGGCCAGCCTGTGGTCGAAGCCATCTGGCTGACCGAAGGTTGGCAGGAGGGGGAAGTGCTCCGGCTGGCCGCGGGCGTGGCTCGCCAGAGTGATCACCCGCTGGCGAAGGCGGTAGTGAGGGCAGCGCGTGACCGTGGTGTCCGCCCTGCACTGGCGCGTGAGGTGCAGTCGGTGGCTGGTGGTGGGACCCGGGGCCGCTGTGACACCTTCGAGGTAACCCTGGGCAGCGCCGAGTTCTCGGGAGTGGGGGATGCCTTTGGCGCGGATGCCGACTCAGCGCGTCGTTCCGGCGCGAGCCTCGTTTTCTGCGCCTTGAATGGTCAGGCGGCTGGAGTGTTCGTGGCCCGGGACCCGCTGCGCGCGGAGGCGGCCGCAGCAGTACAAAAGCTCAGGCAACTCGGCTTGCGCTTGGTGATGCTGACTGGCGACAGTCAACCGGCTGCGCAATATGTGGCGAATACCTTGGGACTCGACCAGGTCGTAGCCGGGCTGCGACCAGAGCAGAAGGCTGAAGCGATCAGGCGACTTCAGGTTGGTGGCGCTCTGGTGGGTATGGCCGGTGACGGAATCAACGATGCGCCGGCGCTGGCGGCAGCCGATGTTGGGATTGCCATGGGCGGGGGGACGGACGTGGCCAAGCAGACAGCGGGTGTCACGCTGCTGACCGGTGATTTATCGGCAATCGTGCGGGCCCTCCTCCTGGCGAGGGCTACGCTAGGCAACGTGCGCCAGAACCTGTGGCTGGCCTTTGGCTACAATGCATTGGGCGTGCCGTTGGCGGCCGGCGTCCTGTATCCCGTTTTGGGCTGGACCCTGACACCGGCTTTTGCCGCCTTGGCCATGTCGCTGAGTTCCGTCACGGTGATCGCAAACGCCTTGAGGCTGTCTCGGCTGCGGGTCTGAAGTACGGTTAGCCGTGTAGAGAGCCCGGGATGATTTAACAGGCAAGCGCATGAGCAGAACCTTGCAATCCACTCCGCACCATGACGGCTTCCGCATGCCCGCGGAATTCGCCCGGCATGCCGGCACCTGGATGCTATGGCCGCAGCGGCCCGACAACTGGCGCGAGCAGGCGGCACCGGCCCAGGCGGCCTTCGTGGAGGTGGCGAAGGCTATTGCCGCCGTCGAACCGGTCAGCGTGGGCGCCAGTGCGGCGCAGTACGGCAGGGCTCGCGAAATGCTGCCGCCGGCGGTGCGCGTGGTGGAGATATCCGCCGACGACGCCTGGTGCCGGGACACGGGCCCGACCTTCGTCATCGATGGGCGTGGGCGCCGGCGCGGCGTCGACTGGCAGTTCAATGCCTGGGGCGGCCTGCAAGGTGGCTTGTACGCGCCCTGGGACAAGGATGAGCAGGTGGCGGGCAAGATCCTCGAGATAGAACAGGCGGATCGTTACCGTGCCCCGTTCATCCTCGAGGGTGGTGCCATTCACGTCGATGGGCAGGGTACTGCCCTGACCACCGAGGAATGCCTGCTCAACCCCAATCGCAATCCGCACCTGAACAGGGCCGAGATCGAGCAGCTGCTTGGCGAGTATCTCGGCGTGGACACGGTGATCTGGCTCGGCGCCGGCGTCTACAACGACGAGACCGATGGGCACATCGACAACCTCTGCTGTTTCGCCCGCCCCGGCGAGGTGGTGCTGACCTGGACCGATGATCCAAAGGACCCGCAGTACGCCATCAGTCGCGATGCGCTGGCAAGGCTGCGCGCCGCGCGCGATGCGCGCGGGCGACCGCTGAAGGTGCACAAGCTGCCGCAGCCGGGTCCCCTGTATCTCGGCAAGGCCGAGGCGGCCGGCATCGAGACAACCCCGGGCACCCAGCCCCGCCGGGCCGGTGACCGGCTGGCAGCCAGCTACGTCAACTTCTACCTGCCGAACCGCAGGGTGATCATGCCGCTGCTGGATCCTGGCCGGGATGCCCAGGCCAGGCGGGCCCTCAAGCGAATTTTTCCGGAGCGAGAGATCGTCGGGGTGCCAGCGCGGGAAATCCTGCTCGCTGGCGGCAACATCCACTGCATCACGCAGCAGGTGCCGGC
>JAURMS010000290.1 GCA_030830595.1 Gammaproteobacteria bacterium
AGGCCCGGCTGCGCTCGAGCACCTCGGCCAGCAGCAACTCGGCATCGAGGTCCGGGCTGTCCGAGGCCGGACGCAGCGCCTTGCTGGCCGCTGACAACCATCCATGCACCTGGCCGTCTGCCGCGGGCGGCACGGCTCAGGCGATCTCGGCGAGCTGTTCGGAGCGGTACTCGCTGGCCAGCGGGTCGACCACCAGGTCGAGGTTGCCGTTGATCACGTCCTCCACCCGGTAGAGCGTCAGCTCGATGCGGTGGTCGGTGATCCGGCCCTGCGGAAAGTTGTAGGTGCGGATGCGCTCGGAGCGGTCGCCGGTGCCCACCTGCAGGCGACGGGTGGCCGCCGTCTGCTGCTGCTGCCGTTCCCGCTCCGCACCGAGCAGGCGAGCGCGCAACAGGGCCATGGCCCGGGAACGGTTCTTGTGCTGCGAGCGCTCTTCCTGGCACTCCACCACGATGCCGGTCGGCAGGTGAGTGACGCGCACGGCGGAGTCGGTCTTGTTGACGTGCTGGCCACCGGCGCCGGAGGAGCGGTAGGTGTCGATGCGCAGGTCGGCGGGGTTGATCTCCACGGTGGCCACTTCCTCTGCTTCGGGCAGGATGGCCACCGTGCAGGTCGAGGTGTGGATGCGCCCCTGTGCTTCCGTGGCCGGCACGCGCTGCACACGGTGGGTGCCCGACTCGAACTTCAGCCTGGCGTAGACGCCCTTGCCCGCCACCCGGCTGATGATCTCGCGATAGCCGCCGTGCTCGCCGCGGCTCTCCGAGAGCACCTCCACCTGCCAGCCACGGGCCTCGGCATAGCGGCAATACATGCGGAACAGGTCGCCGGCGAAAATGGCCGCCTCGTCACCGCCTGCCGCCGCACGAATCTCCAGGAACACGTTGGCCTCGTCCAGGGGATCCACGGGCACCAGCGCCAGCAGCAGGTCAGCCTCGCCGCTGGCGAGCTTGCCTTCCAGCGTCACAGTTTCCTGGCCGGCCATCTCCCGCACGTCCGGGTCCGGGTCGGTGGCCATGTCCCGCGCCGAGCGAAGTTCCTGTTCCAGCTGCAGCCAGCCGCGGAAGGCGCTGGCCAGCGGCTCGACGCGGGCGTATTCAACCGAGAGCTCGCGAAACTGGTCGGTCCGCGCCAGCACCTCAGGCTGGGCCAGCAGGCGCGACAATTCGTCCGCCCGGTCCATGGCCTGTTCCAGGCGTTGCCGGATCGCGTCCCTCATTCCAGCTCGAAGATGCGCAGGGCCGCCTCGATCAGGGCGGCATCGCCCCGTTCGGCCGCCAGCCGCAGAGAGCGCGAAGGCGAGTGCAGCAGGCGGTTGGTCAGGGTGTTGGCCAGGAACTCGAGTGCTTCCTCTTGCTTCCCGGCAGCCAGCATGCGCCTGGCCTGCTCGAGCGTCTGGGCCTTGGTTTCATCGGCCTGGCTGCGCAGGTCGCGGATCACCGGCGCCGCGTCGAGGGTGCGAAGGGCGCCCGTGAAGCGCTCGACCTCCCCGTCGATCAGCTGGATCGCCTCGGCCGCCTCGGACTCGCGCGAGCGCAGGTTGTCTTCCACGACCTGCCGCAGGTCGTCCACCGTATAGAGGTACACGTCCTCGAGTTCCGCGACGGCTGGCTCGATGTCCCGTGGCACGGCGATGTCGAGCATGAACATGGGGCGTCGGCGACGGGCGGCCAGGGCGGCGCGCACGGCGGCCAGGGTCACCACCGGCGTCGGGCTGGCGGTCGAGCTGATCACGATGTCGGCGGCGGGCAGGTGCACGTCGAGGGCATCGAGCGAGATCGCCGAGGCCTTGAACTCCCGAGCCAGCCCCTCGGCTCGTTCCACGCTGCGATTGGCGATGATCATCCGGCGCAGGCCCGCACCCTGCAGGTGGCGGGCGGTCAGTTCGATCATTTCCCCTGCGCCCACCAGCAGTGCGGTCCGGTCCTCGAAACCGGCGAAGATGCGCCGCGCCAGTTGTACGCCGGCCGAGGCCACCGACACTACGCTGGCCCCGATCCGGGTCTCGGTGCGCACCCGCTTGGCCACGCCGAAACCGGCCTGGAACAGGCGGTTGAGCAGGGGGCCCGCGGTGCCCACCTCCTGGGCTGCGCGATAGGCATCCTTCAACTGGCCCAGGATCTGCGGTTCCCCCAGGACCAGCGAGTCCAGCCCGGCGGCGACCCGGAACAGGTGACGAATCGCGTCGGCATCGAGGTGGTGGTAGAGGTAGCCGGAGAGGTCGAGCGCCTCGCCATGATAGCCCCCCAGCCAATCGGTCATGGGCAGCGCGTCGCCTTCCAGGATGCCCCAGACCTCGGTGCGGTTGCAGGTGGAGACGATCAGGCCTTCCTGCATCCCGGGCAGGGCACACAGGTTGTGCAGCGCGGCCGGCAGACCGGGCGCGTCGAACACGACCCGCTCGCGCACCTCCACGGGTGCGGTGCGGTGATTCAATCCGAGGACGACGATGGACATGGCATTGTGTTTAGACCCCGGCAGATTGTCCGGGATGCCCGGGGCCTGCACAAGCACAAGCGGCCCGTTGCCCTGCCTGCGATATAGTGTGGCCATGCGCGCTTCCCGTCGTCTCGCGACCTGGCTGCTACCGATCCTGGCGATGCCGAGCCTCGCCGGTGCCGACGGGGCAGTGGAATGTGGGCAGGCAGCGGACGAGGCAGGCCGGGCCGCGCTGGCCGAAGCCCGAGGTGACTGGCCAGTGGCCGCCCGCGCCTGGGTTTGCGTGGCGCAGGGCTCGGACGATCCGGCTGATGCCGAACAAGCCACCCGGTATGCGTTTGCGGGTGGGCATCACCGTGCCGCAGAGGCCGCAGCGCGACGCTGGCTGCAACTGGAACCCGGCCGGGAAGAAGCTCGCCGGTTCCTGGCCCTCACGCTGTTACGCACCCATCGTGATGCCGAGGCGGCAACCGTCTTCGGCGAGGTCCTGGCCTCCAGTTTCGACAGCCGCGCCGCCGGTTATGAGTCCCTGCAATCCATCCTGCTCGAGGAGCGTAACGATTCGGGTGCCGCGCGCGTGATGGAGGCGCTCGCGGCGGGAGATCCCGACCTGCCGGAGGCCTGGCTGGCGCGGAGCGTCCTGTGGCAGCGCGCCGAGCATGGGGAGCGGGCGCTCGCCGCGGTGCGTCAGGCGCTGGCGCTCCGTCCGGACTGGCAGTTGGCGCAGCTTGCCGAGGTCAGGGCGCTGATGACCGCGGGGCAGGTCGAGGCAGCCCTCGAGCTCTCCGACCGGCTCGACTCGGGCGAGGACCGCCTTGCCCAGCTCAATCGCGCCTGGATGCTGGTGGAGGCCGGCCTGCGCCCCGAGGCGCGGCTGGCCTTCGAAGACCTGCGTCTGCAGCACGCCACCGCGCAGGCGGCGCTGGAGGGCCTCGGCATCCTGGCCTTCCAGGCGCGGGACTTCGAGGCCGCCACCCGTCACTTTGGCGAGCTGGCCAAGGTCTCCAGGGGCAACCTCTCGGCCCGCGCCTACCTGGGCTTCATCGCCGCCGAGCAGGGGGAGGCCATGACCGCGATCCGTCTGCTGGAGGGCGTGGAGACGGGGCCGCGTGCCCTCTCGTCCCAACTGCGGGCGGCAGAGTTGATGATCTCAGCCGGCCTCAACGAGCGTGCGGCGCTGCAGTTGGCGGACGTGCTCGATGCGGAACCCGAGCTGACCCGCGACCTGGTGCTGGGCCGAGCTGGCCAGCTGGCGAAGGCGGGGCAGGGCAAGGAGGCGGTGGCGCTGGTGCAGCGCCTGCGGCGACTGTTCCCGGACGACGATGACCTGCAGCTGGCCGAGGCCTTCCTGCGCGAACAGCTCGGTCAGGTGGACGCGGCCATCGCGCTGATGCGCGACCTGCTGACCCGTCGGCCTGCAGATGCGACGGTCCTGAATTCCCTGGGATACACCTTGGTCGATCGCCGGCGCTCCCTGACGGAGGGATACCGGCTGGTCACCGCCGCCATCGAGATCAAGCCTGACAGCTACGCCATCATGGACTCGGTGGGCTGGTCGCTCTATCGACTGGGTCGGCTGGAAGAGGCCGAGGCCTGGCTGGCCCGTGCCTGGCAGCGCTCTCGCGACCCGGAGGTGGCTGCGCATCTGGGCGAACTGTTTTGGGCCAGCGGCCGGCGTGGCGATGCCCGTAGCGTGTGGGACGAGGCCCTGGCCGAGTCGCCCGACCACGAGGCCCTGCTCAAGACCCGGGGCCGGCTGGAGCGCTAGCGGCCGTGTCCAGTCAGCGCTGGGCCGTCATGCTGGCCTGCGGGCTGCTCACCGCCTGTGCCAGCCTGCCCCCGCCGGTGTCGAAGGACTTCGACGTCGGGGCCTGGGGTCTCAATGGCCGTCTCGCCATCCGTTACGGCGGGGAGGCCGCCACCGCGGCTTTTCGCTGGCGGCAGGTCGGCGACTTCAGCGTGCTCGAGTTGTCCGGGCCGTTCGGTACCGGCGGCCTTCGGGCCACCCTTGACGGGCAGGGGCTGGTGCTCGAGGACGCGCGCGGTGGGCGGCTGGAGGGCGAGGCCGCCCGCAACTGGCTGGAGCAAAGCGTGGGCGGGCCGTTGCCTCTGGGGCACCTGCGTTGGTGGCTCCTGGGCCGTCCAGACCCGGCGCTCGAGTCGGTGGCCGATCCCGCTCCGGATGGGGCCGTCTTCCGGCAAGCCGGCTGGGGGGTCACCGCCGAACACTTCGAGTCCTGGGCCGGTGAATCACTGCCTACGCGCCTGAAACTGATCGGGCCCGGCGGAGAGCTCAGGCTGGCGGTCACCCGCTGGGAGTCCGGACCGTGAGCGCCACGGCCTGGCCTGCGCCGGCCAAGCTGAACCTGTTCCTGCACGTCGTCGGGCGGCGCAGCGACGGCTATCACCTCCTGCAGACCTGCTTTCAATTGATCGACCTGCTGGACTGGCTGGAATTCGAGCCGCGCCGGGACGGGATGATCCGCCGGATCGAGGGCCCAGATTGGCTGCCGCCGGAGCAGGATCTCGTGGTCCGGGCCGCCCGCCTGCTCGCCGATCGGACCGGCTGTCGATCGGGTGTCGATATACGCCTCCACAAGACCATCCCTGCCGGGGGTGGACTGGGCGGGGGCAGCTCCGACGCCGCCACGGTGCTGGTGGCCCTTGACCGGCTGTGGGGCCTGGGGCTCGGGGAGGATGCCCTGGCGGCGCTCGGCCTGGAACTGGGGGCCGATGTCCCCCTGTTCGTGCGCGGCCACTCGGCCTGGGGGGAGGGGGTGGGCGAGGCGCTGCAGCCGGTGCAGTGGCCGGAGGCCTGGTATGCGGTGATCTGGCCGGGGGTGGCCGTGCCGACCGCCGAAGTATTTCAGGCCCCTGAATTGACACGAAATTCCCCCCGCATCACAATTCGCGGTTTGCTGGAGCAAAGCGCTCGGAACGATTGCGAGCCGGTGGTGATTGCCCGCTACCCTGAGGTCCGCGCAGCACTGGCCTGGCTTGGCCGTTTCGGCGCGGCGCACATGAGCGGCACTGGCTCCTGTGTGTTCGCGGCCCTGCCCGGGCAGCGGGAGGCAGAGGCGGCCGTGGCGGGGTTGCCTGAAGGCTGGCGGGGCTTCGCGGTCCGCGGCCTTAACGAGTCGCCGTTGCGTGAGCGTGCTTTGGCAGTTTGAATTCTTGGGGTGTAGCCAAGTGGTAAGGCAGCGGGTTTTGATCCCGCCATGCGAAGGTTCGAATCCTTCCACCCCAGCCAGTTGGTGAGCCGGACGATTAGGAGGGTGCCGTGGACCACACCACGATGGCGGTGTTCTCGGGTAACGCGAACCCTGCCCTGGCGCAGGACATCGCCCGGCACCTGATGCAGCCGCTGGGGCGGGCCGTGGTCGGCCGCTTCAGCGATGGCGAGACGCAGGTGGAGTTGATCGAGAACGTGCGCGGGCGCGACGTGTTCATCGTTCAGTCCACCTCGCCGCCGGCCAACGACCACCTGATGGAACTGCTGGTCATGGCGGATGCCTGCCGGCGGGC
>JAURMS010000040.1 GCA_030830595.1 Gammaproteobacteria bacterium
CTCGAGCACGGGTCCTGGCGGGCGATCCAGTTGCAGGACAGCCTCATGGAAGCGGGCTCCGGTAAACGCGGACCTGACCCCCGGCACGCGAGTCAGCGCCTCCACCAGTTGCGCCGTACGCTCCATGCAGGCCGCGGCCACCCGCTCCAGCCCGGCGGGACCGAGCAGGCTCATGTAGATGGTGGCAGCCGTCATCAGCAGGCCCTGGTTGGTGCAGATGTTGGAAGTGGCCTTGCCGCGCCGGATATGCTGCTCGCGAGCCTGCAGCGTCAGCGTGAAGCCGGGCCTGCCCTCCAGGTCGACGGTACGACCGACGATGCGACCGGGCATCTGCCGCACGTGCTGTGAACGGGTCGTGAGGAAACCGAAGTAGGGACCACCCGAGGACAAGGGCACCCCAAGCGGCTGGCCCTCGCCGCAAGCGATGTCCACACCCCGCGTGCCCCACTCGCCAGGCGGCTTCAGCAGCGCGAGCGAGGTGGGATTGACGACGGCGATGACCAGCGCACCGCGCGCATGAGCCCAGTCGACCAACGCGTCGACGTCCTCCAGCTGGCCGAAGAAATTGGGTTGCTGCAGGACCAGCGCCGTCACATCGTCGCCCGCCAGTCCATCGAGGGCGGCGAGATCCAGGCAGCCGCTTTCCCGGACATACGGCAGGTCGACGAACTGCAGGCCCTGGGTGCCGGCGATCGCCTCCACGCAGCTGCGGTAGGTGGGGTTGACGGTGCGCGGGATCAGGATCCGCGACGAGCGCGACTGTCGATGCGCCCGCACCGCCATCAGGCAGGCCTCGGCAAGGCCGGACGCACCGTCATAGAGCGAGGCGTTGGACACCTCCATGCCGGTCAGCGCCGCCATCATGCTCTGGTATTCGTAGATGACCTGCAGCGTGCCCTGGCTGGCCTCGGCCTGGTAGGGCGTGTAGGCGCTGTAGATCTCGCCACGGGTGGTGATGGCCCAGACCGGCGCAGGGATGTGGTGCTCATAGGCTCCCGCACCGATGAAGTTGAGCGGGCGGCCGTCCCGCGCAGCACGCTCGTGCATCATCCGGGCCACTTCCATCTCGCCCAGGGCCGGCGGGATTCCGGACAGCTCCTTGATCTTGAGCTCGGGGGGAATTTCGTCGAACAGCGCCTCGATGGAGGTCGCTCCGATCGTCTCCAGCATCAGCCGGACGTCTTCCTCGGTGTGCGGGATATAGGACATGGTGTCAGGCCTCGCTGGCCAGGTGGGCCGTGTACTGGGCTGCATCAAGCAGGCCTTCGAGTGCCGCCGCGGAGCTTGGACGCAGGCGTGCGATGTAGCCCTCGCCGTAGGGTTCTTCGTTGATCAACTCGGGGCGGGTGGCGAGCGCCTCGTTACCGGCGATCACCTCGCCGGCGATCGGCGCATAGACGTCCGAGGCGGCCTTGACCGACTCGACCACCGCGAAGGCATCTCCCAACCCGACCTGGCGGCCGCCCTCGGGCACCTCCACGAAAACCAGGTCGCCGAGCGCCGCCTGGGCATGGTCGGTGATGCCCACTTCAACACTGCCATCCGGCAGTTGCCTCACCCATTCATGGCTCCTGGTGTAGCGCAGGTCGGCAGGGACTTCGCTCATGACTTGCTCTCCTCGATAGTTTCCAAGATTCCTGGCATCGCCCGTCCATGCCTGACGAACGGGGGCTTGACGATCCGGGCGGGCAGCAGTCGCCCGCGAATATCGACTTCCACGCGATTCCCGGCGGCCGCGGGCAGTCGGGCCAGCCCGATCGAACTGGACAGGGTGGGCGAGAAGGTCCCGCTGGTGACCTCACCATCCCCGGCGCCGGTGACCACGCGCTGGTGACTGCGCAGCACGCCACGATCCTCCAGCAGCAGGCCGACGAAGCGCCTGACGGAGCCGGCTGAAAGCTGCGCCTCGAGGGCGGCACGCCCGATGAAGTCGCGACCCTCGCTGAAGGCCACAGTCCAGGCGAGCCCGGACTCCAGGGGCGTGACGGTCTCGTCCATGTCACTGCCGTAGAGGTTCATGCCTGCCTCGAGGCGCAGGGTGTCGCGAGCGCCCAGCCCGCAGGGCCGGACGCCTGCGGCCAGGAGCGCCGACCAGAATGCGGACAATTCGCCGACCGGGAGGATCACCTCGAAGCCGTCCTCGCCGGTATAACCGGTGCGCGCCACGAACCAGTCGCCGCAGGGCGTCGCAGAGAAGGGCGCCAGCTCCGCGGCGGGGCAGGCCGCCGGCAGCAAGGGCGCGCAGGCCGCACGCGCCCCCGGGCCCTGCACGGCCACGATACCCAGGTCGCGTCGGGCCGTGACCTCGACAGCCCGGCCAGTCGCCTGGGAGCGGATCCAGGCCAGGTCTTTGTCGGCGGTTCCGGCATTCACAACCAGGCGGAAGAAGCCCGGCTGAACGAAATAGACGATGAGGTCGTCGATGACGCCACCGTCCTCGCGCAGCATGCAGCTGTACAACGCCTTGCCCGGACGAGTGAGCCGGCCCACGTCATTGGCCAGCAGGCTGGCAAGGAAGGGCCGCACGCCGTCGCCGGTCAGGTCGACCACGCACATGTGGGACACGTCGAAAGCGCCAGCCGCCC
>JAURMS010000291.1 GCA_030830595.1 Gammaproteobacteria bacterium
ATCGATGGACTGCTCATCGACGAGGCAGATCGAGACTGGGCCGACCTGTGTGGGGTGCCGACCTGCGTGACCCGCACCCTGATGGACACGGACGAGGCGAGGGTGCGCCTGGCCCGCGAGGTGGTGGCGTTTGCCGGGACGCTCTGAACGGCGCTCCGCCCAGCCTAGCGGCGGCTGCTGACCGCCTTGGGCGCGGGGCGGGCGCGCTGGGCGCCCTGGGCAGGCTCCGGGTGCTCGATTCGCGCGCGCAGGTCCGCCTTGAGCTGGGTGAACATGGCGTGCAGCGGCATCTGCGGGTTGGCCAGCCACTGGTAGACGATGCCGGCCATGGACGCCGCATACTGCTCGGCAACCCTGATCGGATCCACGGCGGTGTCCACCCGTCCGGCCCGCTGACCTGCCCTGATCCACTCGGCGACGTCGCGTCGCTGGGCCCGATGCACGTTGCCGATGTTGGAGTGATACCCAGCGCTCGGGTCGATGCCCAGGAACCACAGGATATACATGGCGCGGACCTCGTCGGGCCGGTCCTTGATGAACTGCTCCGCGGCGTCGGTGGCCGCACAGAGGGCCTCCGCGCCGACCTTGGCGCCGACCGCTTCCTGCACGCGTTCCAGCCAGTCGGTACTGGCCACCTTCAGCAGGTTGCCGAACAGCCCTGCCTTGGAACCAAAGCGATGGGTCGCCAGGCCCCGGCTATAACCCGCGAGGTGACCGACCGCCTGCAAGGTGGTGCCCTGAATGCCACGCTTGACCAGCAGCTCGATGGCGGCCTCCGTCAGGCGTCGGTCGGACAAGGCCGCTCTCTCGGCACGCTTGCCCTTGCGAAGCGGGCTGGCTGGCGGTTGCGTCATGGAGCGGATCCTCGTTCGTTGTTCAATTCTGCGTAGCGTCCACCGTGGAAGACCAGGGGAGCGAGGCCCTCGCGCTCATCGAAGGCCAGCACCCTGCCGACCAGGATGAGGTGATCACCGCCTGGCAGGCGCGCCTCGGTGGCGCAATCGAAGCGCGCCAGGAAGTCATCGAGTTGTGGCGCGCCACTGGCGCCTGCGCTGGCTGCAACGCCCTCGAAGCGATCGACGTCACGGGTGGCAAAACGGGCGGCCAGGCCTGCCTGCCCAGCGTGCAAGACGTGGACGGCGAAGCAGGGCGCTTCCTCGAAGTGGACGAAGTTGCTGGACTTGCGGCCAATGCTCCACAGCACGAGTGGGGGATCCATCGACAGCGAACTGAAGCTGTTGGCAGTCATGCCCACCGGGCGCCCATCGCTGCCGAGGGTCGTGATGACGGTGACGCCGGTCGCGTATTGACCCAGCGCCCTGCGGAGTGCCTGGCTCATCCGGCGGCTACTTCAGCGCGTCCCGCAACCTCGGCAGCACCTTGCTGGCGATGTATTCGATGCGACGCTGACCAGAGGCGACTGGCTCGCCGGGGAACTGGGCCCAGAAGTGGACGTCGCGCACCTGTGGATAGGCCTGCAGCATGGCGGTCAGCCGCTCCACCGCGGTGTCGGCATCCCAAAGTTCGTACAGGCCCTGGGCCAGCGCGGTGGCAGCATCCGGGAACCTTGGCACGGCATCGGGTGGCCCGAAGGCTCCCCACTCGATGTACTGGTTGCTCTGGTACAGCACGTGCGGACCGACGATTTCCGCCTCGCGTTGCGGATCGTCGGAAATGATGGCCCAGTTCCCGGCAATGATGACGCCGTCGGCCGGGTCGCGACCGTTGCGCTTGAGGCACTCCACGTAGGTGTCGTGGCCAATGCCTCCGGTCGACAGGAAGCCATCGGCAATGCGTGCCGCGCGGTCGATGGCCGGTTCCGCCATGCCGCCCAGGTACAACTTGGGCAGGTGCTCGGGCGCCGGCAATACGCGCAGGTCACCCACCTTGAAGCGCTTGCCTTCGAAGTTGATGGGCTCACCGGCCCAGGCCCGCCGGATGATGGTCATGGCTTCCTCGACCAGGCTCGGCCGGTGTTTCAGCTCCCGGCCGAACTCGCGGAACTCCATTTCGCGGTAACCGATGCCGACACCCAGGTCGAAACGACCGCCGGTGAGCAGCGACAAGGTGGCCGAGTCTTCGGCGATCCGGACCGGATTGTGCAGGGGGAGGATCATCAGGTTGGTCCCCATGCGAAGCCGGCGGGTGCGAGCCCCAATGGCGCCGGCCAGCACCAACGGCGAGGGCGTGTAGCCGTCCTCGCAGAAGTGGTGTTCCGTAATCCATACCGAGTCAAAGCCAATTCTCTCGGCCTCCACGATCTGGTCGAGGCACTGGGCGTAGAGCGTCTCGAAGGGAATGTTCCACGGGGCCGGGTTACGGAAGTCGTACCAGAGGCCGAAGTTCACCTGACGAGTCATGCTGGGTCCTCCCTCAGGCCAGCCCGGCCATGAAATCGAGCAGCTCGCTCCGGTAACGCGGCCCGTCTTCGACGAATGGTGCGTGCCCGCATTCCGCGAACTCGACCAGCCGGCCCTGCGGGGCGATTTTGGCGCCCAGTCGACAGATGTCCGGCGGCACGATCAGGTCCTTGCCACCCACCATGGCCAGCACCGGAACCTGCAGGGCCGCCAGCAACTGGCGTTGGTCGACGGTGTCCAGCTGTGCGAGTGCCTCGTCGGCATTCGGTGAGGTCTGCATGAAGATGGACCACATCCAGTTGATGACTGCCTCGGGCTGTGGAACGGCGCACACGGCCTGGGTCAGCCCCATCAGGAAGGCGGCGCGGTTCTCGCGCAGCAACTTGACGGTTTCCGCGGTGCTGCCCGGCGGGTTGCCGTGCGGAAAGTCGGCTGCCTGGGTGTAGCGAGGGGTGGCGGCAGTCGTCAGCACCAGGCCCGCGCAACGAGTTCCCAAACGGGACGCCGTCTCGGCAGCAATCGCGCCGCCCAGCGACCAGCCGTTGATCACGGCGCGCGGGATGGCCAGATGGTCGAGCAAGGCGATTGCATCCCCGGCCGAGGACTCGATGGACACCTCGGCAAAGTCCTTGTCCGACTCACCGCAGCCGCGCTGGTCGAAACAGACCACGCCATGGCCCGCCTGGCGCAGCGCGACCACGGTGGAATCCCACACGCGGCAGCTCATGCCCCAGCCGTGGATCATCAGGATGGGCAGGCGAGTCCCGCGGTTGTATTCGTAATAGATGCTGCGCTGTTCGGTGACGGCCAGGTAAGGCATGCGAACCTCCGATGACTTAGGCCTGAGGCGCGCTCATCTGCGCGCCCGGGATGGGGTTGAAGTAGTGGATCTGGACATCGCGCCGCAGGATCTTCCAGGTGCCGTTGCGGCGCTGGAAATGGTCACGGTAAGTGGCACTGATCATCTGCACGACGTCGTCGCGAGTGGCGCCCATGCAATCCACGTCGCACTCGCCCTCTGCGTTATCGGCGTCGATGAAGCGCACTTTCAGGTTGCTGGTGAGGTGGTGGGTCTCCCGCCAGACCGGCCACAGGACCTCCCTCACGGCCTTGTCGATGCCCGCATGGCCCTGGAAGGAGCCGAACGGGGGTCCGATGTCCCAGGTGCAGTCGTCCCACCAGATGGTCAGGAAGCGGTCGAAGTCGAGGCGGTCGAAGCCCTGGCAGTAGTCGGTAACCAGGTCGCGCATGGCCTGACGGCTTTCCAGTTCGTCGATCCGGGCAAGCAAGCCCTCTACGGTCTTCTGCATGTCCATGGTATGTCCCCCCTCTGGCTGCGATCGGATTATAGGTTGCCAACCTCCCGCTCGAGCAATCCCGCGAAGCGGTCGCCGGCCGCCTGCAGGGCATTCGGGAGGTAGTAGTCGGGAAACAGGCCCGTGGCCGCCTGCCGTCCCCGCAGGACTTCCTTGGCCACGGCCACCTTGTGGACCTCGGTCGGGCCATCCACGATGCCCATTTCGGGCACCATCGCCCACATGCCCATCAGCGGCGTTTCGTTCGACATGCCCAGCGAGCCGTGCAGGTGCAGCGCGCGGTAGACCACGTCACGCAGTACGCCTGGCATGGCGGCCTTGACTGCCGCGATCTCCCGTCGCACCTCGCGGGTGTAAGCCTGGTGCTTGTCGATCAGCCACGCGGCATAGAGCACGTGCAGCCTGAACTGGGTGATCTGGATGTAGGAGTCGGCGATCTTCTCCTGGGTCATCTGCTTGTCCGCCAGCAGTTC
>JAURMS010000292.1 GCA_030830595.1 Gammaproteobacteria bacterium
CTGGGTGAGCGATGGCTCGCCGGCCGGGCCAGTGAAGAGGATTGGTTGGCAGCCGGGCGCTGCGTGCGAAGGTTTCATGACGCGGGCGTGCGCCATGCCGACCTAAACGCCAACAACCTCATGGTCGACGGACTGGGGGGCGTGTGGCTGCTGGACCTCGACCGCGGCCGCTTGCCGGGACCGGGTCGGTGGCAGCGCAGTGTGTTGCAGCGACTGGCCCGCTCCTTGCGTAAGCTGGCCGCTGACGAGCGTTCCTGGGAGGCACCCTGGAAGTTGTTCATGCGCGGCCATGGTGATGCGGAGGCGTCACCGTGAGTGCCCTCTACTCACTGTTCACCTATGCCACGGCACCGTGGGTGTTCGTGTACTTCCTGTGGAGGAGCCTGCGCGAGCCCGGCTATCGGCAGGCTCTGGCGGAGCGGATCGGGTTCGGCGTGGCGACGCCCACAGGAGGTGTGTGGGTGCATGCGGTGTCGGTCGGAGAAGTCCGGGCTGCCTTGCCACTGCTGGAAGGTCTGCTCGCTCGTTATCCTGACAGGCCGCTGTTGCTCTCCACCGTGACCGCCGGCGGAAGATTGGTGGCGGAAAAGGCCTTGGCCGGTCGCGCCACTATTTGCTACCTGCCGCTCGACATGCCCGGTGCCGTGAATCGTTTCCTCGATCGCCATCAGCCTGTTGCCGGTGTGATCATCGAAACGGAGATCTGGCCCAACCTGTTCCGCGCCTGCGCCCGCCGCGGCATTCCCGTGATCATCGCCAATGCGCGGCTCTCCCCCCGTTCGGTGCGTGGCTATTGCCGGCTGCGGCCACTGCTGCGCCGGGCCCTCGATGAGGTGGTGACGGTTGCCGCGCAAAGTGCCCCGGACGCGGACAGGTTCATGGCCATCGGTGTGCCGCCCTCAAGGACCCACGTCGTCGGTAACCTCAAGTTCGACATCGACATCGATGCGGGACTGGTCCGGGCGGGTGGAGAGTGGCGGGCTGAGCAGGCCCCAGGGAGGCCAGTCTGGGTAGCCGGCAGCACCCATCAGGGTGAGGAACAGCATGTACTGGATGCCCATCGCATCCTGCTGCGAACCCATCCCGATGCACTGCTGGTCCTGGTCCCACGGCACCCGGCCCGCTTCGACGAGGTGGCTGAGATGCTGGCCGCGCAAGGCTGGCGCTGGGCGCGCAGGTCCGTCCGGGATGCCGAGGCGGTAGGCAGGGAGGTGTTGCTCGTTGACACGCTCGGGGAACTGCTGATGTTTTATGCGGGCGCTGACCTCGCTTTCGTCGGGGGCAGCCTGGTTCCCATCGGTGGGCACAACCTTCTGGAGCCGGTTGCGGTGGGCCGTCCCACTCTGACAGGCCCCTACAACTCGAACTCTGCGGGGGTCCATGCTGATTTGCTCAGGGCGGGAGGACTGGTCAGCGTTCAGGATGGTCGTGCGCTGGGGGACATGCTCGTGCAGTTGTTCGGCGATTCCGCCGAGCGGGATCAGTTGACCACGGCCGGCACGCGGGTCCTCGATGGCAATCGTGGGACGGTCGATCGCCTGCTGGCTCTGCTGCAACCCCTTGTCGCTACACAGAATGCGAGCTAACAGCTTGTTTTATTCAGGAAAATCGGCAATCCTCAGGGTATGGGACGGTATCGTACTTTGAGCCCTGCAAACTGGCAGCGGCGCGCCGTGTTGTCAGGTCTTGCAGGGGCTGCAGCGTCGCTGTTGCTTGCGCCCGCTGGTCGCGCACTGGGCTCCGTGGTCGAGTCGCCTGCGAGGAGGCTCAGCCTCCTGCATACGCACACCTCTGAGTCGCTCGACGTGGCCTTTTTTGACGGTGCGGCCTACTGCCCGGATGCGCTCTCCACCCTGGACGGTTTCCTGAGGGACTTCCGCACTGGCGAGGCCACCCGCATGGATCGACGCCTGTTCGACGGCCTGCACGCGCTCACGACCCTGGCGGATCACGCTGCTCCGTTCGAGGTCATCTCTGCCTACCGGTCGCCTGCGACCAACCAGATGTTGGCTGGCCGCTCCACGGGGGTGGCGCGCCGCAGCCTCCACATGGAGGGCAGCGCCATCGATGTCCGCCTGTCTGGTTATCCCACCCGTAAATTGTTCGATCATGCAAGGCAACTGGGCCTGGGCGGTGTCGGCCTGTACCTGAAGTCTGATTTCATTCATCTAGACACCGGTCGCGTTCGCTTCTGGACGGGCTGACTCATCTCACCCGCGGTCCTGCGGTGAAGTGGCCTTGGCTGGTTCCGTGGGTCATCCTGTTGGCGGCTTGCGCACGCGAGCCTGCGGAGGGTCCGGACCGGGGCCGGGCGGTCTACGCTACCCATTGCGCGGCCTGTCACCAGGGCCAGGGCCAGGGCCTTGGGGACGTGCAGCCGGCGCTGGCTGGTTCCGTGACTGTCAACGGCGATCCCGGTGCCCTGGTCGCCTGGGTGATGTACGGTGACCGGCCCTCGACCCTGCAGAAGCGAAGGGGCCTGGCCGTGATGCCGCAGTTCTTCTGGCTTGCCGACGAGGATCTCGCGGCGGTGCTGACATACACCCGGCAATCCTTTGGCAACGCCGCCGAGGCAATCGAACCTACCCTGGTGACCGGGGTTCGGGAGGACCGAGGCCGTCCGTGATACCGACCGTGGTGATCCTCGATCACGTCGCGGGCGCGCGCGAGGCGCGCGGCCTGGTGGTGGTGATCGACGTGTTCCGTGCTTTCACGGTCGCCTGCCACGTGGTGGCGGCCGGCGCCGCACGCCTTCATCCACTCACCGATCCGCGACGGGCCCTGGCCCTTTGCGTGGAGCATGCAGGCTGGCTCGCCATTGGCGAGCGTCATGGGCGCCGGTTGCCCGGTTTTGATTTTGGCAATTCGCCGAGCGAAATCTGCGGTGCCGACCTGCATGGCCGAACCGTCGTGCACACCACCCATGCAGGCACCGAGGGCCTGATGCATGCGGGCCTGGCTGACGAAGTGCTGACCGGCAGCCTGGTGAATGCCGCGGCCATCTGCCGCTACATCCGCCGCCGACAACCGAGCCAGGTGTCCCTGGTCAGGATGGGGCAGGAGGCGCGTGAGCGCTGTGCGGAGGACGACCTCTGTGCCGACATCATTGCCGCCAGGCTGGCCGGAAATTCTCTGGACGCGGCTGCCCTCGCTGCGGAGTTGCGCTACGCGCCCTCGGCATGTCGCTTCCTCGATCCGGAGGCAGACTGGGCGCCGGAGGCCGACCTCGGTTACTGTATCGAGGTGGACCGCTTCGATTTCGTCCTGAGGCTTGAGGATCGCGACGGCGAGTTGCCGTGGTTGGCGCGGATCGACGTTTAAGGTGACCTCGTGAGCACGGTCGACACCATCGTATTTGACGTTGGACGGGTGCTGGTGAAACTGGACTTCAGTCGCCTGCTGGGCTTCTTTGCCGCCCACGGCGTGCCACTCGACAACCCGGACCTGCTGATGCGCCGCATCGGGCTGCGCGAATATGAGAGCGGTGACTTCGGCGGGGAGGAGTTACTGCGGCGGATCGCCCTCCAGGGTGACGGCAGCATGCCTCAGGCCCTGCTCAGGGAACACTGGCTGGGTGTGCTCGCGCCGGAACCGGCGATGCTGGAACTCGCCCGGGCCTTGGCTGAGACCCATCGGGTGTTCCTCCTGTCCAACATCGGTGACCTGCATTGGGATCATCTCGACGAGACGATCGGCTTGTCCCGGATCGGCCATGGTGCGCTGCCTTCCTATCGGGCCGGTGCCTGCAAGCCTGATGAGGCCATTTACCGGCGTGCCGAGCAGGAGTTCGCCCTCGAGCCGGCGCGGACCGTGTTCATCGATGACCTCGAGGTCAACGTGGAGACCGCCCTGCGCCGTGGCTGGCGGGGGATCGTGCATGAGGATCGCGAAGGGACCCTGACTGCGCTGCGCGAACTGGGCTTGCCGGCGTGACGGCCATCCATCGTCGGGTCGAGCGCCTGCGCCGGGGTGAGGACCCGACCCTGGTAGCGCGCCTGGCCTCGGGTTGGGCCGTGATGGGCGAGGTCCAGGTCCGCGAGGGTTACTGCCTGCTGCTGCCGGATCCGGTGGTGCCTCACCTCAATGCCCTGCGTCCGCCGGAGCGTGCCAAGTTCCTCGCCGACATGACTGACCTGGGTGATGCCATCCTGGTGGCGACGGGTGCGGATCGGGTCAACTACGCGATGTTCGGCAACCTCGAGCCTGCCCTGCACGCCCACCTGTTCCCCCGCTGGGTCAGCGAATCGGAGGCCGAGCGCAGCCTGCAGCCGTGGGCCCTGGATTGGGACTCGGCCGCGAGCTTCGAACCCGGCCGGCATGCCGACCTCATCCATCGCCTGCGCGCCACCCTCTCGGGGCAGGTCCGGACATGAGGCGCTGGCTCGCGGGTGCCTGTATCGGGCTCCTGACGCTGGTGGCCCTGCTGCTCGCCTGGCCGGGTCCGATCGACCCCGTGGCCTGGGAGCCGGAGCCAGATCGCGGACTGGTGGACGGTTTCGCCGCGCCGCTCGGCATGGATCAGGCTCGCCGGATCGAGGTCGGCGAGGCCCCGGAGGACGTGGCCCTAGGCCCCGACGGGGCCCTGTACACGGGCCTCCTCGACGGACGCATCATGCGTTTCGGTCCCGACGGCGAGCAGCGGACGCTGTTCGCCAACACACGCGGCCGGCCGCTGGGCATGCAGTTTGACGCTGAGGGCCGGCTGATCGTGGCCGATGCCGCCCGAGGCCTGCTGGCAGTGAGCGCCGACGGCTCGATCGAGGTGCTGGTCGACAGCCATGACGGTCAGCGCCTTGGACTGATCGATGACCTCGACATTGCGGAGGACGGCACCATCTGGTTCTCCAGTGCGACCCAGCGCTTTCCGCTGGGCAACTATCTGCTGGACTTTCTGGAGGGGCGACCGACCGGCATGCTGCTGGCGCACGATCCCGAGACCGGGCACACGCGAGTGGCACTCGATGGACTGCGTTTTGCCAACGGCGTGGCCCTGGGTCCGGAAGACGCTTATGTGCTGGTGACCGAGACGCCGGCCGCCCGCATCACCCGACTCTGGATTGCGGGACCCCGGGCAGGGGAGCGGGACACCTTCATTACCGGCTTGCCCGGCCTGCCGGACAACCTGTCCTTCGATGGCCGCGACCGGTTCTGGGTTGCGCTGCCGGCCACCCGCGTGGCGGCGATCGATCGATTGGCGCCTCATCCGCGCCTGCGTAAGCTCCTCGCCATGGTGCCAAAGGGCTGGCTGTCGCTGGCCCCTCCGCCACTCGCCTGGGTGGCGGCCATCGACCTGGATGGTCGTGTGGTGGCCTCCTACCGCGACGCCTCCGGGCGCTTCTCCATGGTCACCAGCGCCAATGATCACTCGGGCACGCTCTACCTCGGCAGTATCGGTGAGACGGCGGTGCTGGCGCTGCCGCTGCAGCCCTGAGATGGCGATGTTCCGCCGCAATCCGGACAATCGTTTCATCGGCCCCCTGGATCGCTGGCGGGCGGCCCGTCACGCCCGCGCCTGTGCCGCGGACTTTGCCCAGGTCGAGGTCTATTGCCAGTTCATCGGCTTTCCCTACAGCGGGCATACGCTGATCGGCTCATTGCTGAACTCGCATCCCGACGTGGTGATTGCCCACGAAGCGGATGCCTTGGCCAGGGTGGCCGCAGGAGCCACCCGGGACCAGCTCTTCGAGTCCCTGCTGCGGGCGGAGTGGCACTTTGCCGCGGGCGGTTTCCATTGGTGGGGCTACGATTATTCCGTCCCCGGACAATGGCAGGGCCGCTACCGCCGGTTACGGGCCATTGGCGACAAGAAGGGCGGCCGCAGCGCTCGCCGACTCGACCAGGACCCGGGCCTGCTGGAACGACTTCGTGAGCGCGTGGCCGTGCCGGTCAGGCTCATCATCAATACCCGAAATCCCTGGGACAACCTTGCCAGGATCGCCCGGCGCAAGCGCCTGCCGCTGGATTCGGCGCTGGAGTGGTATGCCTCCTTTGCCCGCGGCGTGGCGCTCGCCATGGAGCAGGCCGAGCCGGGCGAGGTCCTGCTGTTCGAGCATGAGCAGTTCATTGCCGAGCCCTCGGTCTGGCTGGAGAGAATGGCCGTGCACCTCGGCCTGGTGGTCGAGCCCGACTGGCTGGAGGCAGCCGCCAGCCGGGTGTTCGCCTCGCCGAGGCAGGCTCGTCAGGAACTGGATTGGGAACCTGCCTTGGAGCAGCGCCTGCGCGAGCTGATTGCCGGCTATCCCTTCCTGGCCGGGTATGATCGATGACCATGGAAACGGTCAACGTGCTGTGCATGAAATGGGGGCGCAAATACGGCCCCGAGTACGTAAGCCGCCTGCGTTCCATGGTGGGCCGCAACCTCGCCCGACCGCATCGCTTCTTATGCCTGACGGATGACGCCAGCGGCATCGACCCGTCCGTCGAGGTCCTCGAGCTGCCACGTACGGGTGATGCAGACTTCGACCAGCGGGTGCCCTGGACCCGCGAGCATGGCTGGCTGAAGGTGCTGGCCTTTGCCAGTCCTCTCTACAACCTGACCGGTCCAGTGTTGTTCATCGACCTCGACGTCGTGATCGTCGATGACATCGGCTGTTTCTTCGACCCGCCGGGCGAATTCCTGGTCATCCGTGAATGGGATAAGCGCGACGGGACGGGCAACACCTCGGTATTTCGCTTCGAGGCCGGCGCCCATCCTGAGGTGCTGGAGCGCCTGCTGGCGGATCGCAGTGGCGTGCGCGCCTCGGTGCGTAACGAACAGGAATACGTGACCGGCAGTTTTGCCAGCGCGGGGCGGCTCGATGAACGACAGTGGAAAAGGCCGCACGCAGTGCCGCTTGAAGCTGC
>JAURMS010000293.1 GCA_030830595.1 Gammaproteobacteria bacterium
GGCGCCTCGGACCAGTTTTCTCTCGGTGCCGTGCTCTACCAGCTTTTGTCAGGCAGTCGACCCTTCAGGGCGCCGACGCTCGACAAACTGCTGCACAGGATCGTCTACTCCACACCCGAGCCCCTGCACCGGCTCAGGCCGGACGTTCCTGCCGCCCTGGAACACATCGTGGGCCGCGCCATGCACAAGGATCCGGCCGCACGCTTCACCTCGGGACTGGAACTGGCCGGGGAACTGGAGCGCGCGCTGCTGGCCATCGATCTCTGCGCCGGGCAGCCTGACGAGAGTGAGCGTTTCGGAAGGCTGCGTCGCCTGGACTTCTTCCAGGATTTCTCCGCCGAGGAGATCGCGCAATTGATGAAGGCCGGCAGCTGGCGCGATTACCGGTCCGGCGAGGAGATCGTTCGCGAAGGTGCCATCGACGATCGCTTCTACGTCGTGGTGGGCGGTGAATGCGAGGTGCGGCGCGGCGGCGAGTTGCTGGCTCGCCTGGTTGCCGGCGACTGCTTCGGCGAGTCGGGCTACGTGCGGGGTGCGCGCCGGCAGGCCTCGATCAACGCGGGTGGGTGCGCAACCGTCCTGAGGATCAGCTCGACATTGCTGGAGCAGGTCACGCAATCCTGCCAGCTGCGATTCAACCAGGCTTTCCTGCGCTCGATGATCGTGCGGCTGCAGTCGGGATCCTCGCGGCCCGAGTCACTCCGTTCCTGAGGCAGCTTCCTTGTCGCGGTCGATCCGCGCGTAGGCCGAGTGATTGTGGATCGATTCGAGGTTCTCCGCCTCGATGGTGTAGGCAACGATGCGCCCGTCCGACTCCAGGCGCCCGGCGATGTCGCGCACCAGGTCCTCGACGAACTTGGGGTTGTCGTAGGCCTTCTCGGTGACGAACTTCTCGTCGGGACGCTTGAGGATGCCGTAGACCTCGCAGGACGCCTCGGATTCGGCCACCTCGATGAGCTCCTCCAGCCACAGGGGCTGGTCCGGCCTGACGGTGAGCGTGACCCGCGAGCGCTGGTTGTGAGCGCCGTAATCGCTGATGTCCTTGGAGCAGGGACAGAGGCTCGTCACCGGCACCTCCACCCGTAACCAAAGCTGCGACTCGCCCCGACGGTGCTCGCCGATCAGGGACGCTTCGTAATTCATCAGGCTTTCGACCCGGGTAACGGGTGCACGCTTGCGTACGAAGAACGGAAAACGCATCTCGATGTGCCCCGACTCCGAATCGAGGACCTCGGTCATTTCCGCCACCAGCGAGCTGAAACTGGCCACCGAGACCTCCCGCTGGTGACGGTTGAGCAGCTCGACGAACCGCGACATGTGGGTGCCCTTGAAGTCGTGGGGCAGGTGCACGTACATGTTGAAGCGCGCCACGGTGTGCTGCCCTTCGCCGCTCCGGTCCAGGACCCTGACCGGGTGGGTCAGGTCCTTCACCCCGACCCGGTCGATCGGGATGCGACGCCGGTCGGGGCGTGCCTGCACGTCTTCGATGACGGCGGAGGACTGGACGTTGATTCGCGTAATCTGGGTCATGAAGAGGCCCGCTGTGCGCGCACGCCGGCAAGTCCGGCAGTCACTTGTTCGGACCCGGCGCCTGACTGGATTCCCGACTCGGCCAGGAATTGCGAGATGGCCCGACGGACCGATTCCAGGTCGAGTCCCGCATCGGCGAGGTTCTCCTCACGGCTGCCGTGCTCGATGAAACGGTCCGGGATGCCGAGGTTCAGGACCGGCAGCTGCCGGCCGGCGCGCTGCAGGCACTGGCTGACGGCTTCACCCGCGCCGCCGGCCACCGCATTGTCCTCGAGGGTAATGATGGCCGCATGCCGGCCGGCAAAGTGCTGGATACAGTCCTCATCGAGGGGTTTCACCCAGCGCATGTTCACCAGGCTGGCATCGAATTCGGCGGCAAGCCGCTCGGCCACCTCGATGAGCGCGCCGAACGAGAGCAGGGCGAAAGCTCCCTGGCCTTCGCGCCTGACCTGAGCCCGGCCGGGTTCGAGTACCGACATCGCTTTCGAGGGGCTGACCCCCGGCCCGCGGCCGCGCGGATAGCGGACCGCCGAAGGTAGGTCGAGCGTAGTGCTGGTGTGCAGCATCTGCCTGCATTCGTCCTCGTCGGCGGGTGCCATGATGTACAGATCGGGAATGCAGCGCAGGTAACTGAGGTCGAAGGCGCCCTGGTGGGTGGCACCGTCGCTGCCGACCAGGCCGCCGCGGTCGATCGCAAACAGGACCGGTAACCGCTGCAGGGCCACGTCGTGGATCAGCTGGTCGTAGCCGCGCTGCAGGAAAGTGGAGTAGATCGCCACCACCGGGCGCATCCCTTCGCAGGCCATGCCCGCCGCCAGCGTGACGGCATGTTGCTCGGCAATGGCGACGTCGAAATAACGATCGGGGAAGCGGCGCGCGAATTCCACCATGCCGGATCCCTCGCGCATCGCCGGGGTGATGCCCACGATCCGCGGATCGGCGGCCGCAGCGTCGCAGAGCCAGTCGCCGAAGACCTGGCTGTAAGTGGGGCCGGCGGCCTTTTCCTTGCGGATCTCACCGCTGGCTGGATCGAAGGGGCCAGGTCCGTGCCACTTGATGGGATCGGCTTCGGCCGGGGCGTAGCCCTTGCCCTTCTGCGTGACCACGTGCAGCAGCTGTGGGCCGTGCAGCTTGCGCATGTTCTCCAGCGTGCCCACCAGTGCGTCGACGTCGTGCCCGTCAACCGGCCCGATGTAGTTGAAGCCCATTTCCTCGAAGAGGGTGCCGGGCAGGATCATGCCCTTGGCGTGCACCTCCGAACGACGGGCCAGCTCCCAGGCTGCCGCA
>JAURMS010000294.1 GCA_030830595.1 Gammaproteobacteria bacterium
AATAGAGGTATGCAGACAACAGAACCACGTGGTAGTTGCCATAGAAACATCAACCGCGTCCGTAAAGGCCGCACGGGCGCTCGCTGAAGCAACTCGGAGGGAACCGGCATCTGTAGATAGGCCTGTGCGGATTTATGAGTAAACATTGCTGATGTTTTTCACTGCTGGGATTATGGAGGAATAAGAAGCAATGCTTAAGATTATTGGTTTCATCGTCGTCGTTGCCGTCATCCTGATCGGCTTCGGCCCTTTGCAGAAGTGGTACACCGGTGACGCGACTCCACAGGAAACCGTCAACGAGATCCGGCAGCGTGTTGGTGAATCGGTGTCCGGCGACTCGACGAGTGCCGAAACAGCTTCGGGGGAAAGCACGGAGGGTGACGATGCCGAGCCATCCTCAGCAGAGCAACTTCTCCCCGCCAACCAAGACAAGGATAAGCCCCTGACGGCCGAGGGCATGCTGAAGGAAATGATGAAGGACAAGTAGCCGGAAGGTTCAGGCGAAAATCGTCTTCTCGTGGAAACGGCCTTGGGGCACCTGCCCCTCGGCGCGGGCAACGTCAACCGTCGAGCGTCCCTCCTCTGCGTGCGCGTAAACGACGCCGCCCGGGCTCACCTGGGCATTCCAGTGACGCTGGAACACCTCCGCGTCTGCCTTGTTTTTTGAGAACAACTTCGGCACCTCATGCCACATCACCAGTTCGTCCCTCGTTGTGGTGATCTCCTTTGGGCGAAAGGCGAAGGGCAACAGCCGGGAGAGTAGCGTCTCGCGATAACGGGTATCGAAGTGGCGCACCTTGCGTGGGATGACGTAGCGCGGATTCTCGAGCGGAGCCAGCAGTTGCTGCATGGACTCCACGAAGAGCGCGCTTTGCTCGGCCGTCGCGTTCTCCAGGAACAGCCTGGACCAGGCCCCGCCTCTCGCGCCACCTGCTACCTTCGCTGGACGGTCGAGATGCCCCAGCTCCAGCATCGTCTGGGCAACGACTTTACCCATGGTTACCAACAGGGCGCTGGTATTCCAGGCCACACGCGGTGCCCCGGCTATGGCCGGGAAGCCGCCTGCAAACTCCTCGCCCATGCTGGCCTCGATGGCCTCCTTCGGTGCCTGCTTGAACGGCTCCCCAATCCGCCACAGGTCACGGGCTCGCTCCCGGTTCACGGCCTTGGCGAGCATCTCCTCATTGACGGCGTGCATGGTCTCTGCCAGCAATTCCGGGCCATTGTCGGTGAAACTGGGATGGACGTGACCGACCCCCTTTTCGATGGCGCCGTCGTCGCACACGCCGAACAGGTTGGCATGCTTGCGCTTGAACCGCTCATAATCGTCGAAGCCCTTGGCGAATTCCTCGGCCAGGCAGACCACGTCCCAATTATTGGCCACCTTCTGGGGCCAGTGCTTGTCCAGCCGGAAGGATCGGCCCCGTAATTGGTTGATACTCATGCTGGTGGTGACCGTCGTGAGGTCTACCAGCACGTTGATGCGACTGGCGTCCCAACCCTCCCCGAGCAGTCCCCGAGTTCCGACGATGCACTTGGTCACGCCTTCCTGGAACAACTCGGTCAGCATCACCGTGTAGTTCCGGGTGACCCAGTCAGGACCCGTCCCGACGATCTGGTGATAGGGGCCGTGGGGCAGGTCCTTGAGGGTAATGTCCAGCCCACGATCAGAAATCCATTGTTCCATCCTGGGCCGAAGGCGAGCGACCAGATCGTCGTCGACCAGCACCGTGGATCCTGTCATCAGGATCGGATCAAGCCGATCGCCTGCCTCCTGGTTAACCAGGGTTCTGTAGACGGCCACCGCACCGCCCGCCTCCTCATCAAGGATGCCCTCGACCAGGGTCGTGGAGGCACTGATCTCGAAGTCCGTGACCACGACCGCTCGAATGGCATCACCCAGCGCGGCGTGTTCAGCCTGCAAGATCTGCAGGAGTGCCTCGCGCTTGGCCGATGCATAGGCCAGCACACGACTGATAGGCGAGGCGCAGGACCTCATGCCGGACTCAGTGACCTGCACGCCATACAGCCGCAGCCGTCCCTTGGCCTCCTCGGCCAGTTCATGGTCGGCCTTTGATTTAGAGCGGATGAGCCCGTGGCGGATGTAACGATCCAGCAGTGGCAGCAGCAGACTCGCGCCGGTCAGGCCCTGGGCCAACAACTGGGGCTCCGGGGCAGGAACGCCAGGCGGCATGGGAATCGCTTTCGAGGCCAGGTAGACGCGCCCGTGGTCCGCGAGCGTGGGATCACGGCGGGTGAAGGCCGACCAGTCACCAGCGTCCCGGCCGGGCAGACGAAAATTCGCCAGCGTGTCCTGTAACCAGGGATCCAGACCGGGTATCCGCCCGTCTTTCTCCCCGTCAGGGCCCCGCGCCAACTCCTCAAGCAGCGCGGCAAAGTCGCGGTCGACGCCGGCGATGTACTCGAGTTCTTCCGGAGATGGCCGAACGAACCAAGCCAGATCCTGGTAAGGCGCGAGGTTGCCATCGCGCACCAGCGCCGGAACCGGCACCTCGTAATCGATCTCACCCAGAAAATCCTGGTAGCGGGCAAAGGCCTCAGGGTCCACGTCCAGCGGATCGGGAGGCGTTGCGGTCAAGCCGAGGACAATGGGGTTATCCAGGACTCCGGTGATTTCATCGATCACCTGCCCCCAGTGGTCGAGCAGGTGATGGCACTCATCCAGGATGATCAGCCCGACCCCAGCGTTCTTGAGGGATTCCAGGGTCTCGCGCGCTGACCGATGCAGTACGGACAGGGCATCGCCCTCGCTGACCAGTTCACCACGGGCCTTTTTGCGATAAAACGCCTCGCGCTGCTCGTGGTAATCAGGGTTGGAAGCCTTGAGGTCTGCGATCCATGCCTGGGCCTGCTCCTCGCTTTCAGCCTCGCCCGCAGCGAGGATGGACTGCAGCCAAAGCTCGGTTGCCGACTCGTCCAGGGTCGCGTCCTTGCGCTTGGGCATGGTGACAGACTGATAGGTGATGGAGGTCAGCGCGCTGGGCAGCTTCCCGTCGGCCCCGAAAGCCGCATCCCTGCCGCCCACATCGACCTGTTCCCTGGCACGGGCGATCCACTGGGCCTGAATGGCGGAATTGGGGCTCAGCACCACCGCCGCCTTGCGCACGAGTTCCGACCACACGTACAGGCCAAGCACGGTCTTTCCGGACCCGGGCGGTGCAACGACCAACAGGCGCCGCTCCCCGGCCGCAAGCCTCTCGCGGATCACCGTAGAGGACGCCTCCTGAGAGGGCCGCAGCTTGCCGGTGAATTTCATGTACGCGAGGGTTTCCTGCATCTTGGCAACATCCCTATCGAGCTGGATCAGCGGCACTTTCTCGCATTTTTATTTGCGCCAGAGTACCCGCCATCCCGGTTGGACGCTAGACTGTCACCAGCAGATTCCCTTACCGGAGCAGCCCAGGATGACCACCCCCAAGATCGCCCAGAAGGCCCCCTATGTCGTCGACGTGGAAGAAGGGAAGACCTATTACTGGTGCAGCTGCGGCCTCAGCGCCAAGCAGCCCTTCTGCGACGGGTCCCACAAGGGCAGCGGCCTCTCACCCCTGCCTTATACGGCCGACAAGACCGGCCAGGCGGCTTTTTGCGGTTGCAAGGCCACGGCCAACCAGCCGCTGTGCGATGGGGCCCATCGCAAGCTCTGATCGCCGGGTGCTCGGCAAGGGAAATGGTGGCTAGGGAGAGACTCGAACTCTCGACCCCGGGGTTATGAATCCCGTGCTCTAACCAGCTGAGCTACCTAGCCACACGGTGGGAAGGAGACCCTCGGGGAGCGCGGATTCTCCGGGGGCGCACCTCCCCTGTCAAGGCGCGCCTCGCCGGGGTCCGGCCACTTCCTGCTAAAATATCGGCTCTTTTCGCCTACGGCGACCGCCAGCTTCCCGGAGTCCCACCGTCATGAACGTCTACCAGCGTTGCCTTGCCATTTCCCTGGTGGTCCTGGCCGGATCCGTTCCCTCGCAGGTCGCCCAGGCGGCCGTCGAGGGCAGGACCGCCATCACCCGTCTGTCCGACCTGCCGACCTATACCTACACGCTGCCGGCCAAGCCAAGCGTCATGGTCAGGGACCCGGCCGCGGTCATCGCCCTCGCTGAAGCCATCGAGAAGGACATTCGCTCGGACCTGGCGACCTATGACATCCAGGACGTCACCGCGGTGCGCCGGATGCATGGCAGCTTGATGACGATTGCCATGCTGAAGGGAGACGCGGCAGAGGCCCGCAGGCAGCTGGCGACCGTTCGTGAGCTGGAGGAGAAGCCGGCGGCGAAGCTGACCACGGGACGCATCACAGAAGCCGTGCTGGCCGCCCGCGAAGGTCCGGCCGACGCCTTCGACGCCACCCTGCGATCGAACCTGGAGGCCGCACTTGCGGCACTGCCCTGGGAAGTCGTGGAAGACAACCTGCAGGCAACCAAGGGTTACCTGGAGTACGCGTCCGAAGGGCTCGTGGTCGGCAGCCTCGAGACGTCGCTGGACCCGCCCGCCGAGAGCGGCCAGCTCAGCCAGCA
>JAURMS010000295.1 GCA_030830595.1 Gammaproteobacteria bacterium
CGCTCATGCTGCTGTTCCTGCTTGCCAGCTTCTGGCATTCAGCGCTCGGCGTGCAGGTGGTCATCGAGGATTACGTGCACGACAAGGCCCTGCGGGTGGCAAGCCTGCTGGCGGCTCGCTACCTCCACCTGCTGGCGGGTGCTGCGGCCGCGGTCGCGGTGCTGAAACTATCGTTCGGGGAGCCGGCATGAGCGCTTATCAATTCGTCGATCACACCTATGATGTGGTGGTGGTAGGGGCCGGTGGCTCCGGGCTGCGCGCGACCATGGGCCTCGCCGAGGCGGGCCTGAACACGGCCTGCCTGTCCAAGGTGTTCCCGACTCGCAGCCACACCGTGGCGGCCCAGGGGGGGATCAGCGCCGCGTTGGGCAACATGGGCGAGGACGACTGGCGATTCCACTTCTACGACACCATCAAGGGATCGGACTGGCTGGGCGACCAGGACGCCATCGAGTTCATGTGCAAGGAGGCGCCGAGCGCGGTACTGGAACTGGAGCATTTCGGCGTGCCGTTCTCGCGTACGGAAGACGGACGGATCTATCAGCGCCCCTTCGGCGGGATGACCACCCACTATGGCAAGGGGATTGCCCAGCGGACCTGCGCGGCAGCGGATCGCACCGGGCACGCCATGCTGCATACGCTGTACCAGCAGTCCTTGAAGCACAACGCCAATTTCTTCATCGAATACTTCGCGATCGACCTGATCATGCAGGACGGCGAGTGCCGGGGTGTGGTGGCCCTCGACCTGGCTACCGGTACCCTGCACCGGTTCCGCGCCCACATGGTGATCCTCGCCACCGGCGGCTACGGTCGTGCGTACTTTTCCTGTACCTCCGCGCATACCTGCACCGGGGACGGCGGCGGCATGGTGCTGCGCGCCGGCTTGCCGGTACAGGACATGGAGTTCGTGCAGTTTCACCCCACCGGCATCTACGGGGCGGGCTGCCTGATCACGGAAGGTGTGCGTGGCGAGGGCGGCATCCTGCGGAATGCCGATGGCGAGCGCTTTATGGAGCGCTACGCCCCGAATGCCAAGGACCTGGCCTCCAGGGACGTGGTCAGCCGCTCCATGACCATCGAGATCCGCGAAGGCCGCGGGGTGGGCGCTGACCGGGATCACATCTTCCTGCACCTCGAGCACCTTGGCGCCGACGTGATCCACAAGCGCCTGCCTGGCATCGCCGAAACTGCGCGCATCTTTGCCGGTGTCGACGTCACCCGCCAGCCGATTCCCGTCCTGCCCACCGTCCACTACAACATGGGGGGTATTCCCTGCAACGTGCACGGTGAGGTCGTCACGCGCCGCGGCGACGACGCGAATGCGGTGGTGCCCGGGCTGATGGCGGTTGGCGAGGCAGCGTGCGTCTCAGTGCATGGCGCCAACCGGCTCGGATCGAACTCCCTGCTCGACCTGGTGGTGTTCGGTCGCGCGGCGGCCCGCCACTGTGCCGAGGTGGTCAAGCCGGGGGTCGGGCACCGCGCGCTGCCTGCGGATGCCGGCGACTTCTCGCTCTCGAGGCTCGATCGCTACCGCCACGCGAAGGGCCCTCAGAGAACCGCGGCCGTTCGACTGGCGATGCAGCGGGTCATGCAGAACGATGCGGCGGTGTTCCGCACTGGCTCCTCGCTGGAGGAAGGCTGCCAAAAGCTGGCCGAGGTGTTCCAGGGCCTCGGCGAGGTGGGTCTCGAGGACCGGTCGCTGATCTTCAATACCGACCTCATCGAGACCCTCGAGCTTGAGAACCTCCTGTTGCAGGCCGCCGCCACCATCCACTCGGCCCGCAATCGCACCGAGAGTCGTGGCGCCCACGCTCGCGAGGATTTCCCCGAGCGCGACGATGACGAGTGGATGAAGCACACGCTGGCCTGGGTCGGTGGTGATGGTCAGGTCTGCTTCGACTATCGTCCCGTCCAGCTGCAGACCCTTACCGCCGACGTCGAAGCCGTGCCTCCGAAGGCGCGGACCTACTGACGCTTTTTTTCAAAGGACCCTGCCCATGGCCGAATTCAGCTTACCCCCGGAGTCAAGGTTCAAGGAGGTCCCAGGCCGCAAGCATGCCGCGCCGGCCGGGGCTGCCCGGGTCAAGACCTTCCGCATCTATCGCTGGGATCCGGACGGCGAGGAAAAGCCGCGCGTGGACAACTATGAGATCGACCTCGACCGTTGCGGTCCGATGGTGCTGGACGCCCTGATCAAGATCAAGAACGAGGTGGATGCGTCGCTGACCTTTCGGCGTTCCTGCCGAGAGGGCATTTGCGGCTCCTGCGCGATGAACATCGACGGGGTGAACACCCTGGCCTGCACCAAGCCCATCGAGGACGTGCGCAAGGACGTGAACATCTTCCCCCTGCCGCACATGCCCGTGATCAAGGACCTGGTGCCGGACCTGACGCATTTTTATGCCCAGTACGCCTCCATCAAGCCCTGGCTGCAGGCCCGCACGCCCGCGCCACCCGACCGGGAGCGCGCGCAGTCGCCCGAGGACCAGGAAAAGATCGACGGGCCGAGCGCCTGCATTCTTTGCGCCTGTTGTTCGACCAGCTGCCCGAGTTACTGGTGGAACGGTGACCGCTACCTGGGGCCTGCCGCCCTGCTGGCGGCCTACCGATGGCTGGTCGACACCCGTGACGAGGCCACCGGGGAGCGGCTCGACGAGCTTGAGGACCCCTTCCGCCTGTACCGCTGCCATACCATCATGAACTGCACCGAGGCTTGTCCCAAGGACCTCAATCCTGCCAAGGCCATTGCCGAGATCAAGAAGATGATGCTGGAGCGGCATCTCTGAATGTCCCGGGCCAGCACGGCTGAGTTGGGTCGGCTGCGTTGGCGCTGCCGACGTGGCATGAAGGAACTGGACCTGTTGCTGTCGGGCTGGCTGGATCGGCATCAGGACTCGGCAGGTGCGCCTGAATTGGCGGCCTTCGCCAGGCTGCTCGAGCAACAGGACCCGCTGCTGATGGCCTGGGTTGCCGGTCGCGGGTTGCCCGACGACCCTGCGGTGGCGGCCATCATCTGTGACATCACCGGTCGTTGAAGTCGTTATCCGGCCGCGGCCGGTGGTCGGCCTTCACCTGGGGTGGTCCCTGGGCTGCTTGCTGCTGATGTGGCTGCCCTGGGCCTCTGGCCTGCCGCCAGTCGCCGCGAGTCTGGTCAATGTGATCATTCTCCTTGGCTGGCGCTCGGGATTGAACAGCCTTCCTGGCAGTCGACAGGCCCGGCCTCGTCTGCAGCTTGTGGGACGGCCACTCCGTTTCATGGACCGCGACGGACCCGCCGAGA
>JAURMS010000296.1 GCA_030830595.1 Gammaproteobacteria bacterium
GCGCCTCGTGCACGCGGTGGCAAGGCTGGTGCTGCACCCAGTGTTCACCCACATCCAGGCCTCGTGGGTGAAGATGGGCCTCGCCGGCATGGGCCAGTGCCTGGCGGCCGGGGCAGACGACATGGGTGGCGTGCTGATGAACGAATCCATCACCCGTGCCGCCGGAGGCAGTCACGGCCAGCGGCAAGAGGTGCCCGAGTTGCTTGGCGTCGCTGCTGGTTTGGGGCGCGTCGCCTGGCAGCGCACTACGCTTTATCAACCCGTACGTCACTTACCCCGGAGAGATTCATGCAAGCAGACTCAAGGCCCGTCATCGGCATCATCGGCGGCACCGGCCACCTCGGTGGAGCCCTTGCCAAGCGCTGGGCCGCGGCAGGTTATCGGGTCGTGCTGGGTTCCCGGGACGCCGGACGGGCAGCCGAGGCCGCCGCCAACTTAGGGGGGCGAGTATCGGGCCTCGGCAATCTCGAGGCTGCGGCCAGCGCCGACCTGGTCGTGCTGGCAGTACCCTTTGGTTCCCAACAGGCCACGCTGGAAGACATCAGGCCAGCCTGCGCAGGCAAGTTGGTGATAGACGCCACGGTGCCGTTGATGCCCCCCAAGGTGATGCGGGTGCAACTCCCCGCAGAAGGCTGCGCGGCCTTGCGCGCGCAGCAGGTCCTGGGCGAATCGGTGACCGTGGTCTCTGCCTTTCACAACGTTGCCGCCCACCGCCTCGCCATGGATGGGCCGGTCGACTGCGACGTACTGGTGTTCGGCGACAAGCGCGAGGCGCGGGAGCAGGTGATTGAGCTGGCCGAGGCCATCGGCCTGCGCGGACTGCATGCCGGGTCGCTTGCCAACTCGGCCGCTGCCGAGGCGCTGACCTCGGTACTCATCTTCATCAACAAGCACTACTCGGCGGACGGCGCGGGGTTTCGCATCACAGGCATCGGCGGCTAGGGTCGATAGGGCACGCTCGGCAGCACCATCACCTCGAACTCCGCAATGCCCTCACGAAGCTTGCGGATCTCGTCGTAGCGCGGGTCCCGCCAGAAACGCTCCACCGCCTCGCGGCATGGAAATTGGGCAATCAATACAGCGCGTCCGGGCGGCGGTTCGCCCTCCAGCACCGTGAGGGCCGGCGTACGCGCCTCGTAAAAGCCACCGTTCTCCGTGTACAAGCCGGAGCGCGCGAGCGCGCCCACGTAGGCTCCGAACCGCTCGCGGTTGGTAATGCTGCCCCAGACCAGGAGCCTCACCGGGTCCTCACAGGCGGACGCGGCGTCGGCTCGAAGTCTAAGCAGGCGATAACCCCGCTCCGCAGGCCCCCACACCTGGCGCCCCTGCTGGTCGAATCCACGGTCCCAGTTGTCGAGCCCCGACTCGTCCAGCACCGTGGTGGACACCGCGTAGGTCGCGCCACGATAGTCGTTGGCGCAGGCCGATCCCGACGTACCGCCCTCGAAACGGTCAAGCCCGGTGCGAGTGAAGGCCACGCCGCAACCGGGCACAGCCTCGAGGGCATCAAGCGCCAACTCGGCGAAGCGTCCGGGTTCACGCCAGGCACCCACCCAGTTCGACGGTTCGGTCAGCCGGTAGCGGGTCGAGCGGATGACGGCCCCGTCGGCACCGTCTTCGACGAAACTCGCAATCCGCTGCAGGTAGGGCCGCTCGCCACCCTCCATCCAACTTTCCACATAGACCCAGCGTTCGGGATCCGGGCGGTCAGCCCAGATCTCCACGATGTGCCAGCGGGCAACCTGATAACGGGTGTCGAGCCTGGCTTGCCGGCTGGAATCGAACTCCCCGACCTGCAGCGCCATGAACCGATCAAGCAGTTCTCCCGCCGTGGCAGGACCCAGCCAGAGCAGCCCGGCGCACCCGGCCAGCCAGCGGCCCCGCCAGCTCACGGGAGCGCAGCAGGCAGGCGGGTCGCAACAATCGCCTCACCCTGTTGCCAGGCGATCACGAGGTCCTCACCTGCCAAGGCCAGTGCGGGATAACTCGCCGTCACTTCAGCCGCGGAAATCGCCACAGGCTGGCTGAACTCACCCCCAGCGCGGCGATGGCTCAGGTACACACGACGGGCTTCTTCGCCCTCCTTCGCATGCCATGCCACCCAGACCGCACCCTCCCTCGCGACCACCACCGGGGCATCGGAGACGGCAGCCTCCGGATGCAGAGGCCTGGCATCCGTGAAAGGCTGTCCGACGCCAGCACTTCGCGCAATCCATGCCCCCGCGGGCGACTCGGCCTGTCCGTACCAGGCGGCCCACGCCGCCTCGCCATCCACCGCCAGCCCGGTTGCCTTGAGCGGGCAGCCCTCGATTTGCCAGCGCCCTTCGCTCACCCGAACCGGCTCCGCCAGCGGCTCGAGTCGGGCGTCAAAGACCCGTATGGCAGGATCCCGGTGGCCGCTACCGTCAACCTACCTGGAACTCATCCACACTCGACCGGAGCCAACGGCCACCACGGGTTGGCAACAGGGACATACGGCGTCGAACAACGGGCGGTCGGCGCTCCAGGTCTTGCCGCCATCCTCGGAGCTTGCCGCAAACAAGTGCCCAGGTGCCTCGGTGTGATCCACCAGCCGGGTGTCCAGCCACAGGGCGTGCAGTTGGCCAGCACCGGCAGAAGCCAGCGCAGCAAAGGTCGCCGAGGCACTCACGTCGCTGTGCGAGGTGGCGCTGTTGTCGTTGCCGGCGGGTGCGTTCACGACCTGCGGTGCGGCGAATCCGCCGTCCTCCATGCGCGTGTAATGCACGTTGATGACCGCCTTGCCGGTCACTGGTGAATTTCCGTTGGCGCCATACAGGACGTGAACGTTGCCGTACTCGTCCACCTCCACCTGGGCCTTGCTGAGCGCCGAGGACTTCACCTCGCCTGGCCGCGAGTTGACCCGGATGGCTCCCCCAGGCGCGGCAGCGTCTGCCGGCCAGGCAGCAAGGAAGAGGTCGTCTGAAGAGGCATGCCCGCGGCCGGCCTGCGCCTCGCCCTTTTCGGTCCACAGCAGCCAGGCCGTGCCATCAGGCCCGGCGGCAATGTCCACGCCCGAGCCCCGGCGACCCTCGCTGGAGAGCCGCGCCTCGGGGCGATAGCCGGGGCCGCGCACCACCCGACCGGGCTTGGCACCCGTGTGCTGCCCATCGGCCACCACCTCCTGACCGTTGACCAGCACGTGGACCATTCCCACGGCGTACTGCATGGGCTCGGCGAAGGTCGCGCGGTCGGCAACCGTGGCTGGATCAAACACCGCCACGTCGGCGTAGCAGCCCGGATCGATGCAACCCCGGTCCTTCAGCTTCCAGTTCTCTGCAGGCAGGCGGGTGAGTCGCCGCACCGCTTCGCCCAGGCTCATCAGGCCCTCCTCCCGGACGTACTTCCCCAACAGGCGAGCGAAGTTGCCGTAGGCCCTGGGATGGGTGCTGGAGGCCAGGAAAGCGCCCTCCGGCGCCAGGGCCGCCGCGTCGGATCCAAAGCTGACCCAGGGCTGGGACACGCCCAAGCGCACGTTGTCCTCACTCATCAGGAAGTACGCGGTGGCCACTCTCGAGTGGTCCTCGATCACCAGGTCGATGATCGTATCCTCGGGACTGGTACCACGCTCGGCCGCCACCTCGGCCAGGGTGCGACCGGTCAGCGGCTTGAGCTGCTCGTTGCGAAAGCCGATCAACAGCAGGCGCTCGGGCGAGCCGGCCTGCCAATAAAGGTTGTCCCAACCCACCTCGGGCGAGCGCATCTCCTCGATCACCCGGGCCCGGATCTCGGGATCCTTCAGCCTCTCTACCCAGGCATCGTTGCCGCCCTCCTGGACCCAGGGTGGCATGGCTGCATCGAGGCCCGTGGCACCCGCCACGTAGGTATACATGTCGGCCGTCACCGACTGCCCTGCGTCACGGGCTGCCTGAATGCGTTCGATGGCCTGCTTCATCTTCGGCCAGTTTCCTTCTCCGGCAGCCTTGAGATGATAGGCCTCGGCATGCACGCCGGCTTCACGACCGATAGTGAGCAACTCGTCGATCGCCTCCAGCAACTGGTCCGACTCGTTGCGCATGTGGGAAATGTAACCGCCGCCAAATTCCCCTGCTGCACGGGTCAAGGCGATCAGCTCATCGGTATCCGCATAGAAGGCAGGCGCGTAGATCAGCGAGGAGCCCACCCCCAGCGCGCCCTCCCGCATCCCCTGTCGGACCAGCTCCTGCATTCGAGCGAGTTCTTCCGGCGTGGGCGGGCGATCCACCTCGCCCAGTTCGTGAATGCGTACCGTGGTCGCACCCACGAAGCTCGCCACGTTGGGGGATACGCCCCGGCGCTCGAGGTGCTCGAGATACTCACCCAGCGTGGTCCACTCGATGTCGAACCTGAGGTCCCCCTGGTTTTTCAGCACCTCGGCCTTCATGGCCTCGTTCCAGGGCCCCATCGACCAGCCCTCGCCGAAAATCTCCAGCGTCACCCCCTGCAGGAGGTCGCTCATGCCACGACCGTCCACCAGCAGCGACTCGTTGGCCCAGGACAGGACATTGATGAAACCCGGAGCGACGGCGAGTCCCGTCACGTCGATGACCCGCGCGGCATCTGCCACGGCGCCCGGCTCCAGCAGGGCAGCGATACGATCATCACGGATCGCCACATCAAGCACCCGGCCGTCGCCGCCAAGCCCGTCGTAGACGGTGCCTCCCTTCAGCAGCAGGTCATAGTCTGCCGCCCCCGCCACGGCGGCCCAGGCCAAAAGTCCGACCATCCCTCCCGCAAGGATTTTTTTCATTGCCCCACCCCTTTTTGATGCCGTGGCCCCATTTTGCACCACCCGGCTATGCTTGGCGCATGTCTGAGCACAAACGCATCGCCATCGCCGGCCTCGGCGTCCTCGGCAGCAGCACCGCGCTGCACCTGGCCCGACGTGGCGCCCAGGTGATCGGCTTCGACCTTGACGCCCCGCCGCATGCCATGGGTTCCTCGCATGGCCGC
>JAURMS010000297.1 GCA_030830595.1 Gammaproteobacteria bacterium
ATCCCGACCCATCCCGGTCAACAGCACGCCCAGGCTGCCCACGGGGGCATGGCGTGCGGCGCTGCTGAAGAACTCATTGACCGAGGGGTGATAGTAGTAGCCGCGTGGCTCGTCCTGGTAATCAAAGGTACCGGTGGCGCGCAAGACGAGATGGCTATGGGAACGTGCGAGGTAGGCGTGTCCAGGGCGGGGAGGCTCGCCGGCCATGGCAAAGGACAGGGGCAGCCGGGAACGACCGGCCAGCCAATCGCGCAAACCCTCCACGAAGCCGTCGTTGATATGCTGAAGCAGGACGACGGGCGCGGCGAGATCCGGCCGCAGCTCGGCAAGGATGTCCGCCAGCGCAGCCGGCCCACCGGTGGAAGTGCCGATAGCCACCAGCGGCGTCCCCTTAGGCAGCGCGGACGGCGGGCGCGGCGGTGCGGCAGGACGGGAACGGGTGAGGTTCGGCATCGCGGCGCCACAGATCGCCTCGATCTTGCGCCGCAGCTCGGCGCCGTCATCCGCCCCACGGCGGTCGCCGACCACCGGGGTCGTGCAGGCATCGAGCGCACCATGACCCATGGCCTCGTAGACGAGGTCCATGTTGCCCTCCACGGTGGCCGTCACCAGCAATATCGGGCAAGGGGTAGCGGCCATGATTCTCCGCGTGGCCTCCACCCCGTCCACGTTCGGCATCACCAGGTCCATCAGCACGATATCGGGCAGGTCGGCGGCACAGCGCTCGACCGCTTCCGCGCCATCTGCGGCCGTCCACGCCACGCTCATGCCAGGCCCGGCCTTGACCGCGCGCTCCAGCACTGCGGTGGCGAGCTTCAGGTCGTTGACGATGCCGATCCGCAGGGCCACGGGCTCAGCGCTCGGGTCCGCCGATGAGATCCAGGACCGCCTCCACCAGGGCCTGGTCCAGCAGCCCGCCCTTCGCCAGGTAACGATCGGCACCGACCTCGAGGCCGCGCAAGCGATCCTCCTCGCGATCCTTGTAGGAGACCACCACCACGGGCAGGCGCTCCAGGCGGGCATCGCCGCGGATGCGCCGCACCAGCTCGATGCCGTTCATCCTGGGCATGTCCACGTCCGTGACCACCAAGTCGTAGGCGCCGAGGCGCACCGCGCTCCAGGCCTCGACTCCGTCAACGGCCACCTCCACGAGATAGCCGGCGTTTTCCAGCAGCTGCCGCTCGGCTTGTCGGACGGTCAATGAATCGTCCACCACCAGAATGCGTCGGCGCTGCGGTCCCTCCCCATGACGGTCGCGCTGCCGTCCCGGGCGGCGGAGCCTCCCTTCACTGACCAGCGCGTCGATACCGCGCACCAGCTGGTCGACGTCGAGGAACAGGATGATCTGCCCCGCATCGTCCGTGGAGTAGGCGGCCACATCCGGCAGCTCGCCGAGGCGCGTATCCAGCGGCCGCACGACCAGGCTGGATTCGCCGACGAACCGATCGACGATCAGCCCGTACTTGCGCGCGCCCTCGGCCACCACCAGCACGGAGCAGGTCGGCATCTGCGAGCCATTTCCCTCGAGTTCGAGCACCTCCTCCGCCGGCACCAGTGCAACGTCGGCGCCGTCGACGTGCAGGTAGGGCCTGCCCTCGATGGTGCGGATGTCTTCCTGCGCGGGGCGCAAGGCACGGTCTACGCGCTCGAGCGGCACCGCGAAGCGGTCGCCGGCAATGTCGACCAGCAAGGCACGCGACACCGCCCGCGTAATGGGCAGCTCGAGGTTGAAGGTGGTGCCCTTGCCAGGGGCACTCTGCAGGCTCACCGCACCTCCTGCTTCCTGCACCATGCTGCGCACTGCATCGAGGCCAACGCCGCGTCCCGAAATCTCGCTGACCTTGGCGGCCGTCGAGAAGCCCGGGAGGAACAGGAATTCGTAGAGCTCCTCCGCCGAGAGCCGCTCGGCCTTTTCGGGGGACTCCAAGCCTCGATCGATCACGGCCTTGCGCAGTCGCTCGGGGTCGATGCCACGCCCGTCTTCCGCGACGGTCACCAGCAACCGCCCGGCACGATGGCTGGCAGCGACCCGCAGGCTGCCTTCCGGAGGCTTGCCGGCACGCCGCCGATCCTCCGGCAGCTCCAGGCCGTGGTCGAGGGCGTTACGCAGGATATGGTTGAGCGGGGCCTCGAGGCGTTCGAGGATCTCGCGATCAATCGCCGTCTCCTCACCTGCGAGGGTCAGGCGACAGGACTTGCCAAGCTCACGGGAGAGGTCGCGCACCAGGCGGGGAAAGCCCCGTAGAATGGTGCCAAACGGCAGCATCCGGCTGGCCAGCGTCTCGCGCGACAGGCGGTTGGCGAGCAGTGTGGAACGCCGCGCGAACTGCTCAAGCTGTTCGTCGCGCTGGGCAGCCAGACGACGACACTCCTCCAGGCGATCGATCGCCGCGGCCAGGGCGGACCCGGCCAGGGCAATGCCAGACTCTCCCTCCAGGCTGGCACGCAGCCTTCCGAGAGCCTCGCGCAACTCGCGGTGTCGTTCGCGCAGCAAGCCTGCTTCATCGACCAAGCGCTCCAGGCGCCCCGCTTCCACCGCCGTCTCGGCGGCCATCGCCGTGAGGCGGGCCAGGGCCTCGGTGGACATGCGGATGCCCTTGTCGGCGCCCTTGCGCACCGCAGCGGGAGGCGGTGGCGGTTCCGGTGATGGCACCGCTGCTGCAGGGGGTGGCGTCTCCCGGGTTGGGGCAGCCGGGGCCGGTGACTGCACCGCGGCCGGGCTCACACCGGCACGCAGGTCCTGCATCCGGCGCACCAGCGCCGGTACCTCGCCTGCGAGCGCCGCAACGCGACTGCCATCATCCCGGGCCACGCTGCCGATAAAATCGACCGCACCCAGCAACACGTCCACGGCTGCCGGGCCC
>JAURMS010000041.1 GCA_030830595.1 Gammaproteobacteria bacterium
ACCGAAATTGCGGGGTGGTCCAGTATACGCTGCGCCATGGCGGTGTAACCGTCTTTGGGCATGCCCTGGTAGCGGTGAGCGAAGTAGTTGTCATCGTAATTGAAACGCACCGGCAGTCGCTTCAGGATGCTTGCCGGCAGCGTGCTAGGAGGCACACCCCATTGTTTCTCCGTATAGCCTTTGAAGAAGGCTTCATACAGCTCCCTCCCAACAAAGCGCAGCGCCTGCTCCTCAAAAGTGGCTGGCTCAGCTATCGACAGATCCGCCTGAGCTTCGATGAATGCACGCGCGTCCCGCGGAGAAAGGGTTTTGCCGAAGAACTGGTTGATGGTGTGGAGGTTGATGGGTAGGGAAAACACCTGGCCTCGGGTGGTAGCCTTGACTCTGTTGACGTAGGGCATGAACTCCATGAAACGGTTTACATAGGCCCAGACCTCATCATCGTCCGTATGGAAGATATGAGGGCCGTACACATGAACCATGACGTCTGTGTCTTCATCCCGCGTTGTATGGCAGTTGCCTGCCACATGGGGGCGGCGCTCGAAGATTTCGATGCGGTGGCCGTGCTCTGCGAGGTCTCGGGCGATCACCGCGCAGGAGAGCCCAGCCCCCGCCATTCCTATCTTCATGTTGCTGTTCTCCTTTCCTGTCGCTCCGTGGTGGAGCTTACAGCCCGGTCAGTAACTGCGTGGAGGCCACTACCCATCAAAAACAGGCTTCCGCGCGCGCGCGCCAGCGGGACGTATACTGATTCTTGAACCGTGCATCCAGTGCCTGGATCTCCGGCAGGAGTATTCGGGCAAGCGATTGCTCAAAGTGCTTGGGAATGCCGCTGTAACGCTGCGTATTGATCTTGCGGGCGATGATGTTTCTGGTGACAGAGGGTGCATTATCGACACCGAGGAAACCGTAGACATCCGAGAGCATCTTGCGTGGTGTCTCTCTTATCTGATCATGAAAGCCGATGAAGATCTGCTCGGGGCTGAAGATTCGCTCCCAGCGCTCAACATTGGCTAGATAGCTGGAATGAAGGACCCTCCTTGTACTCAGCAGGGCACGCAGCGCTGTATTGGTATCAAGATTCTGAAGGCCGCCTTGCCCGAATTTGGCACTTTGTAACATGGCGAGATCCGACCATGCACGGTCTATTGGATCCCTGAGCAGGTAGATGATTCGGCACTTCGGGATCAGGCGGTGCGCCTGGCGGATTCTGCGTTCCGGGAGCACGGCGTAGCGAGGCGTGGTCTCACCCGCTATCTGGCCCGGCGCGGGTGAGAATAGGGAGCGATACCACCGTTCGCTTCGAATCTGCCAGTAGTAGCGTTGATACCATTGAGCGTTTTCAGGGTTCGCCCTCGCTCGGTCGGCATCCCGCCTCATGCGGAAGCGTGCCCAATGCCTGATGGATCTGACCGGTGCCAACCTCAGCGCGCTGAAAGGCAACAGCTGCGGCAGATCGAAGAAATGGATTTCCTTCTCCGGCGGCAGCCAGATTTGTGGATGCCGCCTCAAGTTGCGATCCAGCCAGGTGGTCCCTGCCTTCTGAGCACCGATTATGAGGAAATCAGGGAACATTGGGATGCCTGACGAATTGACCAGTACGCCCCTTCCAGAGTCCTTCCGCTTCCTTGCGCGGGAACTCGCGCGCAAGGTGGCGAATCCAGACCCACTCAAAGACCCGGGCCGTCAGCTTTGGAAACGGGGTAAACAGCGGGTTGAATGGATTGTCTCTGGATTGCATCCAGACAGAGAGTCTGGGGCTTTGGCCCGTCGCCTCACCGCGGCGATGAAAGCCGCGCACGTTTGCAATCAGCAAGGTATTGGCCGGCACGCTCATGGCGATTGGTTGGGTCAAGCCCATCTCGGCGAGATCGGCGTCACCCACGCGAAATGATCCATCCCAGTAGCGTGCAGGGTCTCGCAACTTGCCGCGGAGGCTTGCCTCAAGGCTTTGCCGGTATTCCCAGCGCACGCGCCCCCAGGTCAAGCGATGAGAACCCGGAATGAATTCGAAAGGGCCGTTGTGGAGCTCTGCGGGGTCCAGATAAAGCCAAGCCTTGATGCAGGGGTGGAAGGTATCGCAGTGCAAGTCTTTCTGTGAATCGCGGCTACCGCGCTTGAGGTGGCCCTGCTGAAGATTTTCCAGAAAAAAGAAGGGGATTCGATTTTTGGAGGAACAGTACCGCAATAGCCGCAGCAGGCCTCGATGCTCCGTCAGAGCCGTGCACTGCGGCAGTCCCAGCAGGGCCTGACGGGTGAGGTACACGCGCTGAGCCAGAGTGTCGCCTTCGACTTCATCGCGCAGGGCACCTTGATAAGTCTCTGCTTCCCGTTTGAGCGCGAGGAACTGTGATTGCGGCAGAAAGTCGTGCTTGAGCAGGTAGCCCTGCGATGCGAAAGCCCGCCGGTCCTTTGAGTCCGCCAAGCGCCACAGAAGCCGCTGCCGGAAGACAAACAGCCCATGGGCTACGATTACCCGGGCGACGTGCAGTCCAAGGGTGTTCAGAAGCTTGCTGCCAATGACGGGATTGGCCTGGAACGACTTGGCCCACGAGAACACCTCGATCAGCCAGAGGGGCGTGAGGCTGAGCTGTCGCAACATACGCATGGCGGTATTTTAGCGAGGGCGCGGGCTTGGCTCACTCACTTTTGGCCCGAGCCACACTTGGATTGAAAGACGCCGCCAACCCATTGGCGATTGCTTCCAGCCACTGGCCAGGGGGCACAGGACCCAGCTGCCGCAGCCAAGACACATGAAGCATCCCCACCCGCACGGGGATCTCCGACAGGTTCAGCACCCGTGCGATGGCCAAGCGGTGCTTTCCTCCGGGCAGCAAAACCGGCCCTCGGTCTGCCGAGAGGGCGATGCCGATGTCTTTTTC
>JAURMS010000298.1 GCA_030830595.1 Gammaproteobacteria bacterium
GCAACATCACACGACGCAAGCTGCTCGAGGCGAAGCTGATGGAGGCTAACCGCCTGGAGCAGCGCCGCCTCGGGCGTGAGCTGCACGATGGCCTGGGCCAGCAGTTGACCGGGATCTCGCTGATGCTAGAGGGACTGCGATCCGAGCTGGGCCCGGTTGAGCCCGCCTTGGCAGACCGGATGGCCAGGGTATCAAGCGTGATCCAGTCCGCGATTCGTAACACCCGCCAACTCGCGCAGGTGCTGTCCCCCGTGCATGAGGGGCCGGAGGGCCTGATCCCCGCTCTGCGCCTGCTGATCGAGCAGGTTCGTACTGCGGGCCTGGAGGCAGCCCTGCTGGAAACGGACTCAGGGTGCTCCATCCGGCTCTCGCTACCGGCATGCAGCGACCTCTACCGGGTGGCCCAGGAAGCGATCAACAACGCGCTTCGCCATGCCGCACCCAGCTCCATCGTGCTGCGCTTGTCCGCGACCGACCAGATGGTGCACCTTGAGGTGGTGGATGACGGCGTGGGCATCGACACCCGCTCGCTGGACAAGCCCGGCTTTGGCCTCCTCAGCATGCGCCATCGCGTGACCGGACTGCAGGGCAAGCTGGAGATTGCCCGCGCCGAGCCGGGCACCCGGATCAAGGTGACCGTGCCTCAGTCGGCCTGAGCCTGCGGTAAACGGTCGAGCGCGCGCAGGAGTGCCCGCTGGCAATCGAGATCGCCGACCAATTGGTTGTGGGAGGCGCACACGAAGGTAGACTCACGCGGGCCGCTGCACAGGGCCTCGGCGCCGGCAGACTTCGGCCAGTCTGGGCGACCTGCTGCACTGGCACGCGTTACCGTGCCATCGCCGGGCTCCAGCAGGAGTTGCTCATAGTCGAGTCCCGCTTGTGGCCAGCGGACGCTGTCGGGCGTCGCCCGCGCATGCCACTGTCCGGCCACGCGTTCCAGCATCAGCCGAGCAAGGGTCGGACGGCACTCGCCACCGATGGTGTAATAAGCCAACTCGGCCGGCAGGGGCGCCGAACGGATTGCGCTGCGGAACTGGCGGGCCCGGTCCAGTCGGCCCAGGAAGGCACGCTCCAGCATCAGGACGCGCTCGTGTCCCGCCGTGCGACCCTGTGCCTGGGCGCGAACCCGCGCACGGATGGCGTCGTTGAAGATCCCGAGTCCGAAATCACGCCAGAGGTCAGGGTCGCAACTGTCAGCCGCGAGGGGCTGCCCCCGCTCGTCCAGAAGCCAGGCGTCGTCGCCATGCGGCAGCAGCTGATAGGGACTCTCGGCGGTCATCAGGGTCTCGGGTGCCACGGTGCCCAGGCCCAGGGGCTCGCCCTCGACCAGGGCCTGAAAGCTCCGCGCCATGCCCAGTTCGGGCACGCCGATGGCGACCAGCCGTTCTACCCGCGCGGCGCCGGAAAAATCCGGCCCCAGGGCGACGGCCGATTCCAGGCTGCGCGCACCGTGCAGCAGGTAGTGGCGAGCCACCGTTCCGCCACTGGAGTGGACCACGAGATCGACGCGCTGCCCAGTTCGACCTGAACTCTCCACCACCTGCTCGATGAAGCGGGCCAGGTCCTGCGCCGCGCGGGCCAGGTCGCGTCGCCAGTCATAGAGAAACAGGTACAGCGAGGGGGCATCGCCCGCTGGCGGCTGGCCCGGTCGGGCCAGGCGATATCCCCCGGCCTCCTGGAGCATCCCCACCAGCGGTCCATAAAAGTCGACAGTGCCGATGGCATCGAACAGGCCAGCGGCTTCGATGCCATCGTCCAGCGCCGCGCCGGTCTCCGGGTCGAGCGGCAGCGCCAGCTGGTCGTAATCGTCCAGCAGCAGCTCGGCGGTGCCCACCGGCCAGACCTCGCGCCCGTCCTGACGACGTCGCAGGCGGGCACCGAACGCACCGTGCACGAACACCACGGGAGGGCGTGGCGCGCCGGAGTGGAACCAGGCGGGAGGCTCGCTCAACCACCGGCCTACTGCCCCGCAACCCGCCATGGGCAGCGCTCCGGCCAGCGAAGCGATCACCCGCCGGCGCGAGAGATCAGTCTTGTCCGCTTGGCTCATAAGCGGCGGCAGCCCTGCGCAACTCCCCGGCCACCCTCCTGCGCAAGGTCGCGGGGCCCAACACTTCCACCTCGGACCCGTGACGCAGGATGTCCATGACCAGCTCCGGCTCCTCGCTGTAGGGGACCTCCAGCAGGTAGTAGCCGTCGGCATCGAACGCGCCCCGCTGTCCGGAGTGCCAGGTCTCGCTGGCCACCCAGCGCGCGCGCGCCGGCGAAAAGCGCAGCCGGGCGAGCTTCACCTGCTCACCCGCGAAGATGCCGTAACCGGCCCGCAGCACCGCATCGAGCTGTAAGGGGTTGACCTCCCGTGCCGCCTCCTCCAGCACGGCGGCTCCGGCGATGGCATCGACGGCAAAGGTGCGCAGGTCATCGCGGGTGTGACACCAGGCATCGAGGTACCAGTTGTACCGATAGTGAACCAGACGCTGGGGTGACACCATGCGCTCGCTCAACTCACCCGATTGCCGCCGCAGGTGACTGATCCGAAGGCGCCGCCGGTTCAACAGCCCGAAGGACAGCGACTCGAAGACCTCCCGATCGACCGGCCGGGTGCCCATCGGCAGCAGCTTGATGCGGTTGCGGATTTCCCGGTGACCCTGGTCGCCCCCCTCCAGCAGGCCGGCCAGGCGCTCGCGCAGCGGCTCGAGCTGACGCGATAACAGCCCGGTCCCCAGCTGGCCGAGGAGGTGTTCGATCTCGAGCAGCGCATAAATTTCGGCTGGACTGAACCAGACGCCGGGCAATTCGGCCACGTCGGCCCCCGGCTCCAGCACATAGGCCTGCTGCTCGGCTGACCACACGATGGGTACGTTGAGCCGGTCACGCAGGTACTCGATGTCGCGCTTGAAGGTGGAGTGAGACACCTCCAGTTCCTGCTCGATCTCGCGCCGGGTCAGGGCGCCCCGCTCGAGCAGGCGGCTGCGGATCCGATAGAAGCGTTCGGTCCGGTCCACGGCCCCGCCCGCAGCGCCCGCTAGCTCGCGGGCGCCAGGCGCAGGATCCGGCTGGCGGTTCCTGAGTCGGTCAGCAGGTAGATCGCCCCGTCCGGACCCTGTCGCACGTGTCGCAGGCGCTCGCCGAGGTCAATCCGCTCTTCCTGAACCACGCGGTTATCGCCTGACACCTGCAGGCGGATCAGCGCCTGCTCCGAGAGCGTTGCCAGCAGCAGCTGGCCCTTCCAGGCCTCGATGAGGTCGCCGGTGTAAAAGGCGATGCCGGAGGGCGATACCGAGGGCACCCAGTGATACACGGGCTGCTCCATGCCGGCCTTCTCGGTGCCCTCGCCGATGCTGGGACCGTAGTACTCGCGGCCGTAGGTGATCACCGGCCAGCCGTAGTTGAGCCCGGCCTGGATGCGATTCACCTCATCCCCACCGCGGGGCCCGAATTCGGCACCCCACAGCTCGCCCGTGTCGGGGTGAAGGTCTGCACCCTGCACGTTGCGGTGTCCCAGCGAGAAGGTTTCCGGCAGGGCCCCCTCGCGCCCGAGGTAGGGATTGTCCTCCGGAACTCCCCCATCCGGGCGGATGCGCACGACCTTGCCGAAATGCGTGGCGAGGTCCTGGGCACTGTCGCGCTGGGAGCCACGGTCGCCCAGGGTCACGAACAGGTGGCCATCCCGGGCGAAGACCAGGCGAGAGCCGTAGTGGTGCTTGCTGTCGAGCTTGTTCCGCTGCCGGAAGATGACCTCGAGGTCCTGCAGGGATTCGCCCTGCAGGCGAGCACGGGCCACGGAAGTACCCGATGCATCGCCCTCCCCCGGCTCGGAATAACTCAGGTAGACCAACCCGTTCTGCGCAAAATCCGGGTCGAGCGCCACATCCAGCAGGCCGCCCTGGCCCACCGCCCTGACCGGGGGCACCCCCGCGAGGGGTGCCGACAGGCGCCCGTCGGTGCCAAGCAACCTGAGACGCCCCGGCCGTTCCGTGACCAGCGCCCGGCCGTCAGGCAGGAAGGCCAGGCCCCAGGGATGCTCGAGCCCCTCGGCCACGGTGGTAACGGCCAGCTTGCCGGCCTCGGACTCCAGCACCCGGTCAGCGGGCACCGAGGCCGGCGTTGCCGAAGAACAAGCGGCCATCAGGCCGGTCAGACACACCAGGCGAACAACGTGCCGCAACGCTCAACCCTCCCGACCGGTCACCCCGGTAATGATGTAACCGCCGGACTTCGCGTCGTGCTCCAGCGCGAGCAGCTTGCGATCCCGGGCCTCCTCCAGCAATTTTCCGAAAGTCTTGAACCCGTGGTAAGTCTCGTTGAAGCCTGGCTTGCGGCGCTTGAGCGCCTGCTTGACCATTGAACCCCAGATCTTTTCGCCCGGGTCGCGGTCCTCCATCAGCGCCTCGATGGTCTCGATGGCGAGGTCGAAGGCTTCCTGCTTGCGGGCCTCTTCGGGGCTGGGTTCTACCTTCGGGGCAGCGCGGGTGCCGCGGCCGCGACGGCGTCCGCCGCCGGACTGCTCGGCCTGCCTGGCCAGGTCATCGTAGTAAATGAACTCGTCGCAATTGGCAATCAACAGGTCTGAGGAGGAATTCTTGACCCCGACGCCAACCACCGTCTTGTTGTTCTCACGCAGCTTGCTCACGAGCGGCGAGAAATCGGAGTCGCCACTGACGATGACAAAAGTGTCGACATGCGCCTTGGTGTAGCAGAGGTCCAGGGCATCCACCACCATGCGGATATCCGCGGAGTTCTTGCCCGACTGACGGACATGCGGAATGTCGATGAGTTCGAAGGCCGCCTCGTGCATTCCCGCCTTGAACTCCTTGTAGCGCTGCCAGTCACAGTAGGCCTTCTTGACCACGATGTTGCCCTTCAACAGCAGGCGCTCGAGCACCTTGCCGATGTCGAAGGCGGCATAGTTGGCGTCGCGGACGCCGAGGGCGACGTTCTCGAAGTCGCAGAACACCGCCATGATCCTTGTACTGGACTGAGTGGCCAAGAAACTCCTCCTGGAACCGGTACAATAACACGGGCATGAACGCCACCCTGCCACTCCCCCTGGTCGAATACACCCCGCCCGCCGAGGTCAGCGCTCCTCCGCGGCTGCGCGAGATTCCCTACAACTACACCTCGCTGTCCGACCGCGAGGTGGTGGCCCGCCTGCTGGGCGAGGACGCCTGGGTGCTGATCCAGGGACTGCGTGGCGAGCGTCGGACCGGCCGCTCGGCCCGCATGCTCTACGAGGTGCTCGGCGACATCTGGGTGGTCCGACGCAACCCCTACCTGCAGGACGACCTGCTGGACAACCGCCGTCGCCGAAGGGCCCTGGTGGAAGCCATGGAGCACCGGCTCTCCGACATCGACCTTCGTCGGGAACCTGCCTCGGCCGACTCCGACGCCCGCGTGGTGGCGCTGCTCGACAAGGCCCGCGCGGCAGTGCGCGCCTTCGAGGACGACCTGGACACGCTGGCGAGGCTGCGCGGCAAGGCCCGCCGGGTACTGAGCCGCCACACGCGAGCCGACAACCTGCGCTTTGACGCGTTTGCGCGGGTCTCTCACGTCACCGACGCCACCGACTGGCGCGTGGAATATCCGTTCCTGGTGATCTGTCCCGACGAAGAGGACGAGTTGCCCGGGCTGGTCAGGGCCTGCATCGAGCTCGGCCTCACCATCATCCCGCGCGGCGGCGGAACAGGCTATACGGGTGGCGCCATTCCGCTCAGCCCGCTTTCGGCGGTCATCAACACCGAAAAACTCGAGCAGTTGGGCGCCGTCGAGCGCCGTGCGCTGCCGGGTGTGGCCGGTGAGGTGCCCACCCTCTTCAGCGGTGCCGGGGTGGTCACCCGCCGGGTCGCGGACGCGGCCCAGGCCGCGGGGCTGGTCTTCGCGGTAGATCCCACCTCGGCCGATGCGTCCTGCATCGGCGGCAACGTGGCGGTCAACGCGGGTGGCAAGAAGGCCGTGTTGTGGGGCACGGCGGTCGACAACCTTGCCTGGTGGCGCATGGTGGACCCGGAGGGCAACTGGCTGGAAGTGGAGCGCCTCGGCCACAACCTCGGCAAGATCCACGAAGTGGCACTGGCCTCGTTCCAGCTCACCTGGAAGGATGGGCGACAGGCGGCCGACCAGGCCCGCGTCCTTCGGACGGAGCGGCTGGACATTCCCGGCAGCCGGTTCCGCAAGGCGGGCCTCGGCAAGGACGTCACCGACAAGTTTCTCGGCGGGCTGCCCGGCGTGCAGAAGGAAGGCTGTGATGGCCTGATCACCGCGGCACGCTGGATCCTCCACCGGATGCCGCCCCATGCACGCACGGTCTGCCTGGAGTTCTACGGGCAGGCTCGCGAAGCCATCCCCGCCATCGTTGAAGTGAAGGATTACCTCGACAGCCGCGGCAAGGCCTCCGGGACCCTGCTGGCGGGTCTCGAGCACCTTGACGAGCGCTACCTCAAGGCAGTCGGTTACGCACCCAAGTCGAGGCGTGGCGGACTGCCCAAGATGGTCCTGATCGGCGACCTGGTGGGCGAGGACGATGCCGCCGTGGCTCGCGCGACCTCGGAGGTCATCCGCATCGCCAATGCCCGCGGCGGCGAGGGCTTCGTGGCGGCCAGCCCCGAGGCGCGCAAGCGCTTCTGGGCCGACAGGGCCAAGACCGCAGCGATCTCCCGGCACACCAACGCCTTCAAGATCAACGAGGACGTGGTCATTCCGCTCGACCGGCTGGGTGACTACACCGACGCCATCGAGCGCATCAACATCGAGCTGTCCACGACCAACAAGCTCAGGCTGCTCGAGGAGCTGGAGGCGCTGCTGCGGGGGCCGCTCAAGCTGGCCCCGGCCGAGGACGAGGAATCGCATCTCGACGCTGCCGCGCTGCTCGGCGAGCGCCCGGCGCAGGCGCTGGACATCCTCTCACGGACCCAGCAGCGCTGGTCCTGGTTGCTGGAGAACCTCGACGCGCGCCTCGGCGACCTGCTGCCCGCGCTGCCTGGCCTGTTCCCGGCGCCGCTGGTCAACCAGCTGGCGGAGCGAGCCAGTCAACACCCGGACACCCGCCTGTTCGAGCTGATGCAGGAACGCACGCTGCGCACCTCCTGGAAGGTCGAGGTGCGCACCCCGCTCGAGCGACTGTTCACCGGTGCGGAATTCGCGCCCATCCGCGAGGCCGCACGAGCCGTGCATAAGCGGGTGCTGCGCAGCCGGCTGTTCGTCGCCCTGCACATGCATGCGGGCGATGGCAACGTGCACACCAACATCCCCGTCAACTCGGACGACTACGCCATGATGCGCGAAGCC
>JAURMS010000042.1 GCA_030830595.1 Gammaproteobacteria bacterium
AGGCTGGCTTCGGCCGTCGGTCTCGGCAGCACTTTCAGCGATACCTCCACGATGAGCCCCAGGATACCGAGCGAACCTGCCAGGGCTCGTGACACGTCGTAGCCAGCCACGTTCTTCATCACGGTGCCGCCAAAGCTGAGCAGACGACCCGAGCCGTCGAGGAGGCGTGCCCCGAGCACGAAATCCCGTACGCCACCATGGCTGGGTCCACTTGAGGCCCGGCGCGGTCCCGCCAGACCCGCTGCGACGCAGCCACCCAGGGTCGCGCCAGGCCCGAAATGCGGAGGTTCGAAGGCCAGCATCTGGCCATGCTCGAGCAAGGTTGCCTCGATGGCGTCGAGCGGAGTTCCACCCAGCGCGGTCAAGACCAGCTCGCTGGGCTGGTACTCAAGGATACCGGACAGACTTCCTGTGCCGAGCAGTTCCCCACGCGGCGCGTTACCGTAAAAGTCTTTGGTGCCACCGCCGCGGATGCAGAGCGGCCGCCGGTCCGCAGCGGCATCCCGGATGCACTCCGCAAGCTGGGCCATGGCAGGGTGCATCAAAAGCGCGGCAGGTCGGCGAAGGCCTGGCGCTCGCTCGTCACGCGCATGCCGCCAAGCTCTGCGCAGCGATGCAGGGTCGGGATCGCCTTGCCGGGATTGAGGGTGCCGGCCGGGTCGAAGGCCCGCTTGACTCCGAAGAAGGCCTCACGGGTTGCCGCATCGAACTGCTGGCACATCTGGTCGATCTTCTCGACGCCCACGCCATGCTCACCGGTGATGGTCCCCCCGAGACGCACGCTCTCGGCCAGGATCTCGGCGCCGAAGGCCTCAGCACGAGCCACTGAATCCGGATCGCCATCATCGAACAGGATCAGCGGATGCAGGTTGCCGTCACCGGCGTGGAACACGTTCGGACAGCGCAGGCCATGTCGTCGCTCCATGTCCTGGATGGCGCGCAGCATGCGGCCCAGGTGACGACGAGGGATGGTGCCGTCCATGCAGTAATAGGCCGGTGCGGCACGGCCCGCTGCCGGGAAGGCATTCTTGCGCCCGGCCCAGAAACGCAAACGCTCCGCTTCGTCGGCCGAGACCTGCAGGCGGATGGCACCCGCGGCGGTCAGCACCTCGCTCATGCGCCCGATCTCCTCGGCCACCTCAGCCTCGGTGCCGTCCGACTCGCACAGGAGCACAGCCTCGGCCTCGAGGTCGTAGCCGGCCCGCGCAAACGGCTCCACGAGATGGATCGCAGCCCGGTCCAGCATCTCGAGCCCGGCCGGGATGATGCCGGCAGCGACTACGGCGGCCACCGCATCGCCAGCGGTCTCGACACTGGCGAAGCTGGCCATGATGCAGCGGGCGAGGTGCGGCACCGGCACCAGGCGTACGGTGACCTCGGTGACGACGGCCAGCATGCCCTCGGATCCCACCACCAGTGGCAGCAGGTCGAGGCCGGGCGCGTCGGGAGCGAGGCCACCGAACTCAACCGGCTCGCCGGCTACCGTCAGGCCCCGCAGGCGCAAGACATTGTGCAGGGTGAGGCCGTACTTGAGGCAATGCACACCCCCGGAATTCTCCGCGACGTTCCCCCCGATGCTGCAGGCAATCTGGCTGGACGGATCAGGCGCGTAGTAGAGGCCGTATGACCTGGCGGCTTCCGAAATGGCCAGGTTGCGCACGCCTGGTTGCACCCTCGCGGTACAGGCCAGCGAGTCCACCTCCAGGATCCGGTCGAGCCGGGCCAGGGAGAGCACGACGCCCTCGGCATGAGGCAGCGCGCCGCCGGACAACCCGGTGCCCGCGCCGCGCGGGACCACCGGAACCTGATGCCGATGGCACCAGGCCAGCACCTCCGCCACCTCGGAAACGGTCATTGGCAGCGCCACTGCCCTCGGCAGCTGCCGATACAGGGTCAGGCCGTCGGATTCGTAGGGACGTAACTGCTCCGGATCGACCAGCAGGCCATCATCCGGTAACCGCGCACGCAAGCCTTCGAGGAACTCCCCGCCCGACCACGCAGGGAGCGCGTTCAACTGTCATCCTCCTGCTCGTCGTCTCCCCCGTCATCGGTTGCATCGGGATCGCCCAGACAGCGGATCATCCGGACAATGCCCGGCTCCAGCTCGCCCTCGGGATGGAAGCCACAATGACGCAGCACGGCCAGGGTGGCACGGTCGCGGGCGCGCGCGTCGCTGACGACTCGCCTCACGCGCTGATCGGCCAGGGCATGGCCCGCAAGCGTGGAAACCATTTCCACGCCATGTCGCCGACCGCGGTACTCGGGCAGGATCGTGAAACCCAATTCAACCACCCCTTGCGGATCTGGTTGCCCGAAAAAAGCCGCCGCCCCGACCAGCGCGGAGGGCTGCAGGGCCGCACCGCGACAGACCGCATACCAGGCGTACCAGCCGATGGCAGCCGGGCCATCAGCCCGCATGCGGCTGCGGAAACCCTCGATGAATTGCCGGGAAATCCCGGGCGGCGGCCAGTCCTTCGGTACCGTGACGCCGAGCAGCCTGGCGACTTGCCGTGGTCCGCCCAGTTCTGCCTCAGCGTGCAGCAGGGTGGCGGCGACCAGGTCGAGATGGGGGGTCTGCAGGAATAGCACCATGGATGGCTCGCTTTCTACCCTTCAGGCGCGCCAACGGCAAGTGCATGGTGCTGCATTGAGACCAGCTTGTGGCCACCCGCCAGCCGCTGGCGACCCACCTCACGGAACCCAAAGCGATGATGGAAAGCAGCCGAGGCGGGATTGGCAGGCTCCAGGTCATACTCGCAGACCAGGCTCGCGAAGCCGCGCTTGCGCCCTAGCTCGAACAGGTCGCGGTACAGGCAGGTGCCAAGCCCGGCCTGACGCCGGGATGCGCTGACCACCACGCGGTCCACGTAAAGAAAATCCCGATAGCGATCCTCGAACCAGCGATAGTTCGGGCTGTCGTAACTGGCGCCCGGCGCAAAGGCCAGCAGGAAAGCCAGTACCTTGGTCCCCTCCAGCAGCACCGTATGGCAGGCGGCCTGCTGGTGCAGCGAAGCGAGGCGCCCGGCATCCAGCGGGCTCAGTTGCTGCACGGCCGCGGCGTTGAGCGCGAGAATCTGAGGAAAATGCGCCGGGGAGGCTGGTACCGGGTGCATACCGGCTCAGGCCGTCGCCAGCCGTGCCTTGAGGTCATAGGCCGTCGCCGCGATCACGGTCACTTCGGCAAAGTCGCCGGGCCGTAGCCGGGTCACTCCGGGACCGGTGATGCGCACCACGCCATCGATCTCCGGTGCGTCGGCCTCGCTGCGCGCGATGGCCGTGCGCGCCTCGATGGCATCGACCAGGACGCGCATCGTCCGGCCAATGCGGGTTTGCAGGCGGGCTGAACTGATGGCCTGCTGCGCCTGCATGAAGCGATGCCAGCGTTCCTCCTTGACCTCCTCGGCCACTGCCCCGGGCAACTCATTGGCCGACGCCCCCTCGACAGGGGAGTACTTGAAGCAGCCCACGCGATCAAGCTGCGCCTCCTGCAGCCAGTCGAGCAGCAGGCGGAAGTCCTCCTCGGTTTCACCGGGGAAGCCCACGATGAAGGTGCTGCGCAGGCTCAGCGCCGGGACCACCTGCCGCCAGCGCCGGATGCGGGCCAGGGTGTCCTCGGCATGCGCCGGCCGTTTCATCAGCTTGAGGATACGGGGGCTCGCGTGCTGAAAGGGAATGTCGAGATAGGGCAGGATCCTCCCCTCCACCATCAACGGCAGCACCTCGTCCACGTGGGGATAGGGATAGACGTAATGCAGGCGCACCCACATCCCGAGTTCGCCGAGCTCACGGGCCAGGTCGAAAAAACGCGTGCGCACTTCCCTGCTGCCCCACTGCTCCACCCGGTAGCGGGTATCCACCCCGTAGGCGCTGGTGTCCTGGGAGATCACCAGCAACTCCCGGACCCCGGCGTTGCGCAGGCGGATGGCCTCGTTCAGGACGTGGGTGATGGGACGGCTGACCAGGTCGCCGCGCATCGAGGGAATGATGCAGAAGCTGCAGCGATGATTGCAGCCCTCGGAAATCTTCAGGTAGGCGTAATGCCTCGGGGTCAGCCTGACGCCTTGCGGCGGGACCAGGTCCAGGCGGGGATCGTGGCGGGGCGGCAGGTGTTCGTGGACTGCACCGAGCACTTCCTCGTAGGCGGCCGGGCCGGTGACCTTCAGCACCTTGGGGTGCCGCTC
>JAURMS010000299.1 GCA_030830595.1 Gammaproteobacteria bacterium
CTGGCAGCCATCGTGGCGGCGCGCAACGCCAAGCGCATCTTGCAGTCGGGGGTCACCGGCATCATGGATGCGGACTCCATCTTCGAGCTTGGGATCGACCTGCGCGATGCCATCGAGGCCGGCATCGTCGACGGGCCCCGCATCTCCAGCGGCGCCTACGCCCTGTGGACCAGCGTCGGCGGAACCGCCGGCCGGCTCATTCCAGACCGCGGCGTGATGGGTTACGGCAAGGTGGTAGCTGGGCGTGACGAGATCGTCGGCGAGGTGCGCCGCCAGATCAAGGCGGGAGCCGACTGGATCAAGGTGCACGTAACCGGCCTCGTGCCGCGCCACCCCCTGCGCGGAGAGGTCAAGAGCTGGAGCCTGGACGAACTGAAATGCGTGTGCGACACCGCGCATGAACTCGGCATTCCGGTACTCGGACACGTGCGCGGCGCGGACTCGATCCGCGACTGCGTCGCAGCGGGCATGGATCTCATCCTGCATGCCACGCTGATGGACGAGACGGCGCTGGACGCCGTGGTCGGCAGCCGTACGCCCATCATGCCGGTCTTCACCTTCCAGGCCAACCTGGCCGACTTCGGCGCCACGGTGGGCGCCGACCCCATGGTCATGGAGATGTTCCGCCGCGAAATCGCCGACAGTGCCGCCATGCTGCGCCGCGCCTACGATGCAGGCGTGCCCCTGCTGTGCGGCAGCGAATCCGGTTTTTCCATCACACCCTACGGTGAGTGGCACTACCGCGAACTCGAAGTCTTCGTCCGCGATCTCGGCCTGACGCCCCTGCAGGCCATCCAGTGCGCCACCCAGGCCAATGCCTTCGCCCTGCGCATGAGCGGCCAGGTGGGAGAGATCCTGCCAGGACGGCTGGCCGACCTGATCGTGGTCGCCGGCGACCCATCGAGCGACGTGACCGTTCTGGGCGACCGGACGCGTCTCAAGCATGTCTTCGTCGCGGGTCGCGAGGTCGACCTGACGCCGGACCTGCCGAGGGGAGACCCGCCCGGCTGGCGCGTCTCCACCTACGGGGCAAGACTCGACCAGGCCGTTGCCCGGGGTTTGCGCGCCGCAGGACGGCCGGCGACCCCCGAACACGAGCCCTGAGACACGGATCATGACCACCCACACCTATCGTACGATTCCGGAGTCACTGGCCGTCCTGAAGAACGAGCAGCTCGCCCAGTCGCTGTATGACGAGGGCGGAGTGATCATGGAAGGCACCTTGCTCACCTTGCACGGTGAGGCCCATCGCACCCGCCGGCGGCTGGAAATGCGGGTCTTCAAGCGCAGTTTTTTCCGTTACTACGAGACCGAGGTGTTTCCCCGCGCGCTGGCCGAACTGCTGGGCCCCACGGTCTCAAGCGGCGCCTGCGACCTCGTCGATTTCGGTTATCGCATCACCATGAACCTCACGGCCGACTTTGCCGGGATCGATCGGCCCACTCGCTCCACCGGCGAGACCGCCGAACTGCTCGAGCTGGTCAAGACCTTCAGCGAAGGCGCCACCCTGGTGCACTCCACTCGCGACAAGGACGAGGTCAGGGAGGAAGTGCGTGCTGCGCTGCGACGCTTCGAGTCCAGTTTCCTGCGCCATTCCATCAAAAGGCGCGTGGCGCTGATCGAACAGCACGGCCGCGGCGAACTGGCAGAGGAAGACCTTCCCCGGGACGTCCTCACCGTCCTGCTGCGCAACGAGGACCGGCTCGAGTTGCCTCCGGAGCTCCTGTGCCGGGAGATTGCCTTTTTCCTCCAGGCAGGCTCCCATAGCACCGCGAACTCGATGGTGCACGCCATGCACAACGTGTTCGAGTGGATGCGCCAGCATCCTGAAGACCGTGAACGCCTGCTGAAAGACCGGCTGTTCGTCCAGCGTTGCGTCCACGAGAGTTTCCGCCTGCATCCAGCCAGCCCGGTGGCCTGGCGCAAGCCAGTGTGTCCCATGCACCTGGAAAACGGGACAGCGCTCGGGCTCGACGATCGCGTCGAACTTGATCTGTACTCTGCGAACCGTTCGCCGGACGTGTTCGGAGCCGACGCGGAGGTGTTCAACCCCCATCGCACTGTCGCACCGGGACATGAGCCCTTCGGACTGACCTTCGGCACGGGGGTGCACACCTGCCTGGGCCGCGACCTCGACGGGGGCTTCGTCCCGCGCGGTGCCGTCGATCCCGAGACTCACCAGTACGGCATCGTCGCCCAACTGGTGCGCGCCCTCCTCGAGGCCGGCGCAACGCCGGATCCCGCGCGACCGCCCGAGCGGGCCAGCCATACCGCGCGACCCAACTGGGGCAGCTACCCGGTGGTCTTTCGTTGACCTCGACGGCCTTCATCTTTACCGGCGGAATCGGCCACCCTTTCGACAGCGCCGCTCCGGCGCTCGCAGGACTGCTGGAGGCCGCAGGCCTGAAGACCCGCCAGACGCTGGAGATGGAAGAATTCACGGCGTGGCTGGAGGCAGAGCCCGATGCGCTGGCAGTGGTCTATGCGCTGCGCTGGGGCATGACCCAGCATGAGAAATATGCGCCCTACCGCGCACAATGGGCCTACACCCTGCCGGACCCTTCGCGCGCCGTCCTGGCCGGGCATGTTCGACGCGGTGGAGGGCTCTTGGGGCTGCACACCGCCAGCATCTGCTTCGACGACTGGCCCGGCTGGGGCGAGGTGCTGGGAGGCGCCTGGGAATGGGGGCGCTCCTATCACCCCGCGCTGGGACCGGTGCAGGTACGACCGCGGCACGAATCACCGCTCGTCGCGGACCTGCCTGACTTTGCCCTGACCGACGAGGTTTACACGGGCCTCGCCCTGCAACCGGGCATCACCGTACTGTGTGAGGCGGAGGCGAGCCTGACCGTCAACGTCATGGGCGAGACGGTTCCGCCGACCGGCTGGCAGCCCGTGGTCTGGGCTCACCGCTACGGCAGCGGCCGTGCGGCCTATGATGGCCTGGGGCACGACGCCGCCTCACTCGAACATCCTGCACACCGTCAGCTGATCCAAAGGCTGGCGCACTGGACACTTGGGCAACCCGCCACCCCCAGAGGAGCACCTCTCGATGCGTGAAATAAAAGACATGTCCATCCTGGTCACCGGTGGCGGCTCGGGCATCGGCGAGGGCTGCGCGCGGTGGCTGTGCGAGCGGGGCGCCAGGGTCACCATTTCGGGTCGGCGGGCCGACAAGGTCCGGGCCGTGGCCGAGTCGATCGGGCCCCACTGCCGCGCGGTGGTAGGCGATGTCACGGTCGCCGCGGACCGCGAAGCCATGCTCGCCGCGGCCGTGGAGCATGGGCAGGGTCGGCTGGAGGGCCTGGTGAACAACGCCGGCAACATGTACAGGCAGGCCGTCACCGACTACGAGGAAGGTTTCCTCAAGGAGGCCTTCTCGACCAACGTGATTGCCCCCATGCTGCTCTCCAGCCTGGCGGTGCCCTATCTCGAAAAAACCTCGGGCGCCATCCTGTTCATGGGCTCGATCCACACCCGCCGGGCCTATCCCGGAGCCACACCCTACGCCACCACCAAAGCCGCGGTGGAAGGGCTTGCCAGGGTCATGGCCGCGGAACTGGGGCGCCGACAGGTTCGCGTGGGCTGCATCCTGCCAGGAGCGGTGAATACCGAGATCAACGTCAGGGCAGGCCTGTTCACTCAGGAGCAATCCAACGCCCGCTACGACTCGCTGGCCAAGGACCATGCATTGGGCAGGATCGGCACCTCGCAGGAGATTGCCGAGGGAGTCGAGTACCTGCTCAGGGCCGAGTGGGTCACCGGAGTGGCGCTCGAGATCGATGGTGGGCTGGGCCTTGGCGTCTCCAACTTCTGACGCGACGGCCGGGCTGTTCGGTCCGTTCACCTGCAGGGGCCTGTCCTTGGCCAACCGCGTGGTGATGGCACCGATGAC
>JAURMS010000300.1 GCA_030830595.1 Gammaproteobacteria bacterium
CGTGCTGGGCACCTTCAGTTGCAGCATGCCCGCATCCATTGCGTCGAGGGAGGTCCCGCGGGCCTCGCTGCCGTCCAGCCCCACTTCCAGGTCGATACGCGGCTGGCGCTGATCATTCTCGACCCTGAACCGGAAGATGGCCATTTCTCCGGCGAAAGTCGGTTCACCGCCCAGGGGCGTGATGGCCAGGCCCACCAGATTGCGATGGCAGGCGTGCATACTGACCAGTCCGATCCCGGCCAGGGCGAAGGTGAGCGCGAGCCCGAGATTGTTCGCGTAGTTGAGTGAACCCAACAACATGCCGAGCAGCATCACGGCAAAGGTCACACCCAAGGTCGTGGGCAGGATATAGATCCGGCCTTGCCCCAGCATGATGCGACCACGGTCCGGGCCCTGACGCCTGCGCAGCCACGCGCGGGTGGCCCGCCGCAGGCGACCAGGGAGGGGGAAATCATGACGTAGGCTGCCGGCCACCTGCCTAGGTCTCAGGGGATGGCGACGCTATCCAGCACCGCCGCCGCCAGTTGCGCCCCGCTGCGGCGATCAGCATGGTCTGCCGGTAGCAGCCGATGACCGGCGACTGCCACGAACACCGCCTGCAGGTCCTCCGGCAGTACGCCGCTACGGCCTGCCAGCAGCGACCAGGCCTGGGCCGCGCGCAGCAGGGCCAGACTGGCACGGGTGCTCAGTCCATGGCGAAAGCGAGCCGGGTCGCGCGTCGCACGCACCAGTGCCTGCAGGTAATCGAGCAGGGCGTCGGAGGCATGCTGATTCGGGACCTTGGCCAGGACGCCTGCCAGCTCGGCCGGTTCGATGGCCGAGTGCATTTCCCGGAGGAGTTCCCTGCGGTCGCGTCCGCGCAGCACCGAGCGTTCCGCAGAGGGCGCGGGGTACCCCAGGCTGATGCGCATCAGGAAGCGATCCAGCTGCGACTCAGGGAGGGGATAGGTGCCAACCTGCTCGGTAGGGTTCTGGGTGGCGATTACGAAGAAGGGTTCCGGCAGCGGGTGACTGACCCCATCGACCGTGACCTGGTGCTCCTCCATGACCTCGAGTAGCGCACTCTGCGCGCGCGGAGTGGCCCGGTTGATCTCGTCGGCCAGCACCAGTTGGGAGAAGACCGGGCCTGGGTGAAACTCGAAGTCGCCCTGTTCACGGCGGTAGACCGATATGCCGATCACGTCGGCCGGCAGCAGGTCGCTGGTGAACTGGATGCGGCTGTAGCTCAGGCCGAGCGCGCGGGCCAGCGCCTGGGCGAGGGTGGTCTTGCCGACACCCGGGATGTCCTCGATCAGCAGGTGACCACCGGCCATCAGGCAGCTGAGGGCCAGCCGGACTGCTTCGTCCTTGCCGAGCAGGATGCCGTTGACCTGGTCAAGTACAGGCTTCATCGCAGCAAGGCTACCTTCTCGAGTTGATGCTCGAGTTGTTCGAGTTCACGGCTGGCCACTGCCAGCCGTTCCCGCTCCTGGGCCACGATGGCCTCGGGCGCATGGTCGACGAAATCGGCCCTCGACAGCTTGGCCTCGGACCTCGCCTTGTCCTGCGCCGCCTTGTCGCGCTTCTTGCCGAGCCGGGCCAATTCGGCTTCCACGTCGATCAGGCCGGCCATGGGGACCAGGATCTTCAGCTGGCCCATCAGCGCGACTGCAGCCGGCGGCGCGGCCTCGTCATGGCCCAGCGCACGGGCGCCGGTCACGTTGGCCAGCTTGCGAACGTAGGCGGCACTTGCCTGCCAGCGCTGCAGGTCGACTGGCGAGGCGTCCTGCAGGAGGACCTCGAAACCCACCGAGGGCGCGATGTCCATTTCCCCGCGGATCTGTCGCACCCCCAGGGTGAAATCCATGGCCCAGCGCATGTCCGCCGCGGCGTCTGCGTCCTTGGGATCGTCATGTGCGTCGGGGAACGGCTGCAGCATGATGCTCGGCCCCGCGGTGCCGGCCAGTGGCGCGACGCGCTGCCAGATCTCCTCGGTGATGAAGGGCATGATCGGGTGCAATAGCCGCAGCAGGGACTCCAGCACGGCGAGCAGCGTCTGGCGCGTGCCGGTTTTCTCGGCCTCGCTCGCGGTGTCGGCTTGCAGCACCGCCTTGGACAGCTCCAGGTACCAGTCGCAGAACTCGTACCAGGTGAACTCGTAGGCTGCCTGGGCGGCGAGGTCCAGGCGATAGCCATCAAGGCCTGCGCGGACCTCCCTGGTCGCGTGGTCGAGCCTGGAGCGGGCCCATCGGTCCGCGGTCGACAGGACGGCAGGTCCCGTCGGGCTCGATTCGCCGACAGCCATCATGACGTAGCGGGCAGCGTTCCACAGCTTGTTGCAGAAATTCCGGTAGCCCTCCACGCGACCCAGGTCAAAGCGGAGGTCACGCGACTGTGTGGCCATCGAGGCGAAGGTCAAGCGCAGTGCATCCATGCCGTAGGCGGCGATGCCCTTCGGGAACTGCTTGCGCGTGGCTTTTTCGATGGCCGGCGCCAGGTGCGGCTGCATCAGCCCGGTGGTGCGCTTGGCCAGCAGCGCGGGCAGGTCGATGCCGTCCACGATGTCCAGCGGGTCGATGACGTTGCCCTTGGACTTGGACATCTTCTGCCCTTCATGGTCCCGGATCAGGCCATGGATGTAGACCTCTCGAAAGGGCACCTCACCGGTGAACTTCAGCCCCATCATGATCATCCGGGCGACCCAGAAGAAGATGATGTCGAAGCCCGTGACCAGCACGGAGGTCGGGTAATAGCGGGCCAGTTCGGGTGTCTTGTCCGGCCAGCCGAGCGTGGAGAACGGCCAGAGTGCCGAGCTGAACCAGGTGTCCAGCACGTCCTCGTCCTGGCGCAACGGGGTGCCGGCGTCGATGCCGTGGGCCTCGCGTACTGCGGCCTCGTCCCTGCCCACGAACACCCGTCCCTCAGGGTCGTACCAGGCTGGAATGCGATGGCCCCACCAGAGTTGCCGGCTGATGCACCAGTCCTTGATGTTGCGCATCCACTCGAAGTAGGTGCGGTCCCAGTTCTCCGGCACGAAGCGGATCCGACCCTGCTCGACGGCCTCGATCGCCGGCCTGGCCAGCGGCTCGATGCGCACGTACCACTGGTCGGTGAGCCAGGGTTCGATCACGCTGCCGCTGCGATCGCCCCGCGGCACCATCAGGCGGTGCTCGTCGATGCGTTCCAGCAGGCCGGCTTCGCTGAGGAGCTTGCGGTAGCGCTGGAGCGTGTTTCGGCTGATGCCGAGGGCGCGCGCCGCCCCACGGGTGGAGAGCTTGAGCCTGTGCAGGCGCACAAGCTCTTGAATGTCATGCATGTCCTTCCGGTGCCTCATGGGACCCTCCACGGGGAGGATGCCCGGTCAGCCCGCGGCTGGATCACTTTGGCCGCCCCGAGGTGGCGCAGTTTGGCTGCCTCGCCCTGCGCCCGGTCGGTCGCCCACGTGGATCACTTTGGCCGCCCCGGGGCGGGTCAGTTTGGGTGCCCCGGGTGTGGATCACTTAGGCCGCCCGGTGACACGCAGCCGCCAGCTCGGCCTCGAGGGCCCGCGTGTCCTGGCTGATGCGGAGGATGATGAACTCGGCGGGTTTGTTCGTAGCGAGCCCCACCCGCGCGATGAGCTTGCCGGAGAAGATCACCGTCGGCGTGTTGAGCGTGTCCGAGA
>JAURMS010000301.1 GCA_030830595.1 Gammaproteobacteria bacterium
CAAACGCATCGCCATCGCCGGCCTCGGCGTCCTCGGCAGCAGCACCGCGCTGCACCTGGCGCGGCGTGGCGCCAAGGTGATCGGCTTCGACCTTGACGCCCCGCCGCATGCCATGGGTTCCTCGCATGGCCGCAGCCGAATCATTCGCCAGGCCTACTTCGAGCACCCCGACTACGTGCCGCTGGTACAGCGATCTCTCAGGCTGTGGAATGAGTTGCAGACAGAGACGGGCCGGCAGCTGATTGCACCGGGCGGCGCCCTGATGCTGGGTCGTCCGGATAGTGCGCTGATCGCAGGGGCCGCGGACAGCGCGGGTCGGCACGGCCTGAGGCATGAGTGGCTTGAGGGGCCTGAACTCGCACGCCGTTTCCCGATGTTCAGCCCCGAGCCCGGCATGGTCGGACTTTGGGATCCTGATGCCGCAGCGCTGTTTCCGGAATCCTGCGTCAGCGTGCAACTGGGGCTGGCCGAGGCAGCCGGCGCGCAGCTCCACCTGAATGAACCTGTCATGGAGTGGACCAGCGGCCCGCAAGGCGTCCGCGTCACCACGGCCCGGGGCTGCTACCAAGCCGATCAACTGGTGCTGGCCGTTGGCAGCTATCTGCCCGGCCTGCTCGAGGGCATCGATCACTCGCTCTGGGTCGAGCGCCAGGTGCAGTACTGGTTCAAGCCCGTCGCACCCTCCCCGCTCCCGATCCATTTATGGGAACTGGCAGATGGCACCTTCATGTACGGCTTTCCTGACTTTGGCGATGGCCTCAAGGTGGCTTTGCATCATGGAGGCGAGGCCACTCACCCGGAAAACGTTCGAAGAACCCATGACCCAACGGAACTGGCTGCCATGCGTGGCCTGATGGAGCGCCACCTGCCGGGCTTGGCCGGTCAGCTGATGCATTCGGAAGTTTGCCTGTATACCAACACCCCGGATGGGCACTTCTGGATCGACCGGCATCCCTCACACCCTGACGTCTTCATTGCCAGCGCCTGTTCGGGACACGGCTTCAAGTTCGCCAGCGGGCTGGGAGAAGCCCTGGCCGCATGGATCCTCGGCGGCGAGCCGGCCACGTCGCTCGCGCTGTTCCGCCACCGCTCGACGCTGGGACTCGGCTCGGTTTAGGCTTAGGGCATGAACACGCTCACCTTGCGCATCAATGGCGTCGAACAACGAGTCGAGGCCGATCCGGCGATGCCCCTGCTCTGGGTGCTCCGGGACCTGCTGCACCTGCGCGGCACCAAGTATGGCTGCGGCATCGCAGCCTGTGGAGCCTGCACCGTCCACCTGAACGGCACTGCAGTGCGGTCCTGCACCCTGCCCGTCTCGGCCGCGGTGGGCACCGAGGTCACCACCATCGAGGGCCTCGGCGGAGACCACCCCGTGCAGCAGGCCTGGATCGCCGAGCAGGTCCCGCAATGCGGCTACTGCCAGAGCGGCCAGATCATGCAGGCCACGGCACTGCTGGCAGCTAATCCCTCCCCCAGTCGGGAGGAGATCCGCACCGGCATGGCCGGCGTGCTGTGCCGCTGCGGCACCTACCTGCGCATCGAGGCCGCCATCCAGCGAGCGGCGACCCAGGCTGTAAAGCAGGACGACCCGGCATGATTAACCGTCGCCAGTTTCTCGCCCGTTCCGGTGGGCTCTGCGTGGCCATGACCCTGCCGCTCGCCAGCGCCCGGGGCCTTGCCACCGAGACCGCCACCAGCGGCGCGCTGACGGCCTATCTGGTGCTCCAACCGGACGGTCGAGTGCTGCTGTATTCGCCCACCAGTGAAATGGGCCAGGGCACCCACACCGGCCATGCGGTCGTCATTGCCGATGAACTGAACGTCGACCTGTCCGCCATCGATGTCGAAACCCCCGAACCCAGCGACGCCTTCCGCCGCAACGGCAGCATGTCCTCTGGCGGGTCCTGGGGTATGCGCGGATGGCATGAACCGCTGCGCAAGGCGGCTGCCCAGGCCCGCGAGATGCTGCTGGCCGCTGCCGCCGCGGAATGGGGCGTCGACCCCTCGACGTTAGGGACCGAGCCCGGTTATGTGGTGCATTCAGCGAGCGGCCTGCGCAAGCCCTATGCCGAGCTGGCTGCTGCCGCCAGCACGCTCACGCCTCCGGCAGAGCCCGCCCTGCGCGACCTTGCGCTGGCCCGCTATCGGGGCCAGGCGGCACCACGCGTCGACATCCCGGCCAAGGTGCGCGGCGAGCCGATCTTCGCCTCGGACGTGGAGCGCCCCGGCATGGTGTACGCCTGCGCGCGCCTGAGCCCCGTTTTCGGTGCGGAAGTCGCCGCAATGGATCCCGCGCCTGCGCTCGCCGTGGCCGGCGTGATCCAGGTCGTCGCCATCCCGGGCGGGGCTGCGGTGGTGGCAGGGCACAGCTACGCCGCCATCCAGGGCGCGCGCGCCCTGGACATTCGCTTCGCGGCCACGGGGCATGACTCGCTGGACTCGGCAGCGATCTCCGAGGTGATGCGCGCCGGGCTCGAGCAGGATGCACAGGCGGTGGAAGCCCGCAGCGAAGGCGATCTTGCGGCCGGGATGGCCAACGCCGTACAGCAGGTGGAGGCCATCTACGAGGCCCCCTATCTGGCCCACGCGCCGATGGAGCCGTGGACCTGCACCGTGGAATTCGATGACCAGGGCGACCTGCACCTCTGGGCACCTTCCCAGGCCCAGGACCGCTTCCTGAAGGCGGCTGCAGAGACCGCGGATCTGCCACCGGAGCGGGTTCACGTGCACACGACCCGCCTGGGCGGCGGCTTCGGTCGACGGCTGGGCGCTGAAGGGATCCCGGGGGCCGTCCTCGCCGCCCGCGCGGTCGGGCGGCCCGTCAAGTTCTTCTGGCAACGTGAAGACGAATTCGCCCAGGGCTGGTATCGCCCCACCCAGGTGGCCCGCCTCAGGGCGGGTCTCGATGCCGAGGGCCGCATCACGGCCCTCGACGTCCGCACGGCCGGCCCCTCGCTGGTGTCCAACTTCTTTGCGGGTGGCTTGAAGGCTGGGCAACTGGATGGCACCTCGGTGCAATCCCTCAGGGACTCGCGCTATCGGGCACCGGCCCTTCGCATCGACTGGGTACACGTGCCCCAGCCCGTGCCGATGGCCCCCTGGCGCGCGGTCGGCGCCACCCAGAACGGCTACTTCCTCGAATGCTTTCTGGACGAGGTGGCTCGTGCCGCCGAGCGTGACCCGCTGGACATTCGCCGCGAGCTCCTGGCCCACGATCCCCGCGCGCTCAAGGTGATCGAACAGGTCGCTGAACGCGCGGGCTGGGGTTCGCCCGTGCCCGAAGGGCGCGCGCGAGGCATGGCCTACGTCGAGAGTTATGGTTCGCTGTGTGCGCAGGTCGCGGAGATCTCAAGAGAAGCCGGGCGCGTCGTGGTCCACAAGGTCACCTGCGTGCTCGACTGCGGCAGCGTGGTGCTGCCGGATGCCGTCCGCGCCCAGATCCAGGGTGGCATCGTGCAAGGCCTGTCCACGGCCCTGCACGAACAGGTCAAGATCAACGGTGGCGGCGCCAACAACCTGAATTTCGATCGTTATCCGATCCTGCGCATGGACGAGGCACCGCTTGCCATCGACGTCGTCCTGATTGAGTCCGGCGAAGCCATGGGGGGGGTGGGCGAACCGCCTGTTCCACCCACCGCGCCGGCGATCGTCAATGCCCTGGCCGCACTCGATAGCAAGCCGCGACGGCGTTTACCGCTCAATTGAAAGCGCACTCTGCGCGCAGCGGGTCGCCGCGGACTGTTTACGTCAAATCGCCCCCCCCGCTTTCGTTGATCCACGTCACAGAAATACAAACAACAAGAGTTTTTTCAGCAATATGTGAACTCGCGCTTGAGCGAGTGTGACGCTCGCGGCACTTTCAGTCCCGTCCGCGATGACTGCGTCGTAAAGGGCACACCCACCGCGAGGTGGGGTCGCAAAGCCAAGGGTCTCCCGTCAGGGACGACAGCCGGGTTGCCGAGAAGTCTGGACAAGTATGTCCCATTCTAATTTGGC
>JAURMS010000302.1 GCA_030830595.1 Gammaproteobacteria bacterium
ACCGTACCCACCGGAAACTCGAGCCGGCCATCGGCGAGTACCCGGGCCTGCAGGCCGTCGGGGATCCACACGGCCCGCTGCTTCGCGGCATAGTCGCTGAACAGCGGAGTATTGAGGTCATAGACCAGCGCCTGCGCATGCACCCTCAGCTCGCCGCCGGCGACGAAGGCGATGCCCCAGTCACTCAGTCGCTCGGGCGGATGGGCAGGGTCCAGTGAGCGGATTTCCGGGGTCGGGTGTCCGCATGAGACGAGTCCGACCAGTGACAGCAGCAGGGTGACCAGGCGGGGCATGGTCAGCCGGGAAGCGGCAGCAGGTCGACGGCCGGCAGGGGTGCATGCTGGCAGCGGTGCTGCCGGTCGCCCGTGACCAGCCGCGCGCTGTCGTTGGGGAGGTCCGCGTTCAGCATCTGCGCCGGGTCGTTGTCCAGGCAGATGGCGAACTCCGGCAGCAGGCGGCCCTCCCCATCGAGCTTGGCAGGATTGGCGTAGCCGTCCCACAGCACGTCGGGCAGGCGGCCGCCGAGCCCCGCCACCGCCAGGCGCAGCGCCTGCAGCTTGAGTCCGTCGGGCGAGGAGCCACCGCCCTCGAAGCGGTTGCCGTGAATGAAGATGGTTTCCGGCCAGGGATCGTAGCCGGGCGCCATCTCCCGCGTGCCCTGGTAGCCGGTAGCGAAATAGCTGCTGACGATGACGTTGGCAGTCTCGTTGCGGCTAATGAAGTTGTCGAAGATCTCGACCCGGTCGTTCGAATTGATCACCACGCCCGACCCTGCCGGCACGCTGGCCACCGGTGTGCCCTCGGCGCCGAAGTTCGGCGTGTTGTTGTCCTCGATGCGGTTCTGGTACACGCGGGTCGAGTGGCCAGGCTGTGGCAGGTCCGGCATGTTGAAGACCAGGATCCCGCCGGTGTTTTCCCGGACCAGGTTGCCGTAGACGTCTGCGCCGATAGTGTTCTCCACCTCGATGCCCGCCACGTTGCGTTCGGCACGGTTGTTGCGCACCACCACGTTGCGTGACTGCCCGACGTAGATGCCGGCATCGGAGGCACCGATCGCCACGCAGCCTTCCAGCAGGAGGTTGTCGACCTGCACCGGGTAGATACCATAGGCCCCGTTGTCCTCGTGCGAACCGCGGGTCCACTCGGCCCGGACCCGGCGGATCACCACGTTTCGACCCTCGTTGACCTTCAGTCCATCGCCCGGCGTGTCCTCGATGGCGAGGTCCTCTATGATGATGTCGCTGGCGTTGACCAGCAGCCCCTCGGCGCCCTGCAGCTGGCCTGCAAAGGACAGGATGGTCTGGTCCATTCCTGCACCGCGCAGGGTCACGCCGGAGACGTTGAGCGACAGCCCTCGGGGCAGCGAGTAGCGCCCCGCGGGAATTTCGATGACCTCGCCTGGTCGTGCCTCGATCAGTTGCCTTTGCAGCGTGGCACGAAAACCGTCGTCGACCTGCAAAGTCTGAGTCTCTTCCTTCCCGCAGGCGCCAAGGCCCAGCATGGACACCAGCACCGCGCCGATCGGCCAGTCGCGTGAACGCACCCCATTACCCCCTGTTTTTATTGAAGATACCGATCCAGTCCACGGCTGTCTACGCGGCTGCCTTTCAACATAAGTATTCATACCCACGTTTTGAGCCGAGGGCGACGGGATAATCCTTGCCCATGACCCCGCAAATCACGGATGAGATTACCCGGCGTCTCCTGCTCGGGCAGGACGTCAATCCGCCAGCACCGACGGTCGACTGGCACCACGAGCGGCAGTCGCTGGGCGAGGGCGTCCTGCTTTGGCTGATGCGGATCGCCCTGGCACTGCACCTCATGCTGCCTGTCGCCGCGCTGCTGGGCTGGCTGCCGCTGGATCGGCAGGTCTGGCTGGAGAGCGCCATGGCGCTCCTGCTGGCGATCGGTCTTGTCACGTGGCCCCGGCTGGGGCCTGCCCAGCGTGAGTGGGCAGGCTGGCTGATCATGGCCGCTGTGGTCGTCGACTGGAGCAGTGGACTGCTGCTGGGTGACGAGTCGCTGGCCGTTCGGGCGATGGTGACCGGTTTCCTGTACCTGCCGCTGCTGCTGGTCGCCCTGTCGCTGATGAGTGTCCGGACGCCATGGCTGGCCCGCGCCACCTTGCTGCTCATGGCAGCCGTTTACCTCGTGGGGGCTCAGCGCCCGACCCTCGCTGGCTTGCCCTTCCTGGGCTGGCGACTGCCGCTGGCCTTTCTCGCCGCCTATGGACTGCTGCTGCACTATCTCGGTGTGTGGGTGAGGCAGGTCGATGCCCTGATGGCGAGCCTCAACCGCGAGTCGGTGCTCGCCAAGGCAGCGGCGACCGATGCCCTGACCGGCCTGCCCAACCGGCGTGCCGCGGAGGCCATGATCGACACCGCGCTGCAGGCGGGCAAGCCGCTCGCGCTGCTGTCCATCGACGTCGACCATTTCAAGGACGTCAACGACGCCTTTGGCCACGAGGGAGGCGATGCCGTGTTGTGCTCCCTGGCCAGGACGCTTGCGGCGCATCTCCGTTCGTCGGACACTGTCTGCCGATGGGGTGGCGAGGAGTTCCTGGTGCTGTTGACCGGAGCCGAAGCGGACGAGGCGGTGCGGATCGCGGGCAGGCTCAGGAGGGCCGTCCGCGATGAATCGGGGGGCTGGCTGGCGCCGGTGACCGTCAGTGTCGGTATCGCCTGGGCCCGACAGGGCGACGCAACACCGGACGTCGTGCGCCGGGCGGATGCGGCCATGTACCGGGCCAAGGGCGCGGGGCGTGATCGCGTGGTGGTGGCGGGCTCCAAGTCTGGCGTCATCCCCTTGCGCCATCCGGATCCCGGACTGGCAGACCGACGAGCCTCCTGATGGCAGGCAGGTTCAGGCGCAGCTGGGCACTGGCCGGCATGGCGCTGGGCCTGATCCGGCGCGATCGCAGCCTGCTGGTGTTCCCACTCCTGTCGGGTGCAGCGGCATTGCTGGTGATCGCCAGTTTCGTCCTGCCGCTGATGAACGAGGGGCGCCTGGCTGCCTGGGCCGAGCAGCCCGAAGCCGCCGCCTATGGCTGGATGTTCCTGTTCTACGTGGCCATGTACTTCGTCACCTTGTTCTTCAACACGGCACTGGCGAGCGTGGCGCTGCTGCACCTGTCCGGTACCCCGGCCACCTGGAGGGACGGGCTCGCGCGCGCCAGTTCGCGCCTGCCTGCCATCTTCGGTTATGCAGTACTGGCCGCCACGGTGGGTACGCTGCTGCGCATGCTGGAGGAGCGCCTCGGCTGGATCGGCCGGGCCGTGACGGCGGTGCTCGGCGTGACCTGGACGGTGGTGACCTTCCTGGTGGTGCCGGTCCTGGCGGCCGAGGGCAAGGGGCCGGTCGATACCTTGAAGGAGAGTGGCCGACTCTTGCGCACGACCTGGGGTGAAAACCTGATCGGCCAGGGCGGGATCGGTGCGGTGGTCACCCTGGCTTACCTGCTGGTTGGTCTCCTCGGCATCATCGGCCTGGTGGTCGCCGAGTCGGTGGCCGGCAGTGCGGGCCTGATCATTGCCCTGGTCATCCTGGTTGCTGCGATGGTGACACTGGCCGTGGTGCATGCAGCGATGTCCGGCACCTACGCGGCGGCGCTCTACGTCTACGCCACCCGTCAGGAAGCGCCGCCGGGCGTGCCGGCCGGACTGATGGCAGAGGCCTTCGCACCCAAGAAGCAGGGCTGAGCCACGAGCATGTCCACCCTCGAGGAGCGGCTGGCTGCGATCGAGCGCCGACTCGAGGCACTGGAAAGCCGGCAGGCGGCCGAGTCAGCGCCCGCCCCAACCCCCGAACAGACCTGGCGCGCCTACGAGCGCCTGCGCGAGACACCCGCTGCACAGCCGGGCTCGCCCCGCGACTTCCCGGTGACCCAGATTCTCGGCTGGACCGGAGCGAGCGCGATCGTGCTTGCCATGGCTTACCTCATCCGCCTGGGACTGGAGTCGGGTTGGCTCACGCCGGCGAGGCAGCTCGGCCTGGCGCTGCTGGCCGCTGGCGGGCTGATCGCCGGCGGTCTGCGCCTGCGTGCCGAGGATCGGGCCTATGCCGGGCTGCTGCCGGCGGGCGGACTGGTCATTCTTTATCTTGTGATCTACGGCGCCCACCTGCTGTACGGTTTCATCGACGCCCGGACGGCGGCGGTACTGGTGATCCTGACCAGCCTGGCTACGTTAGGGTTGGGGCGATTGTTCGCCAGCGAGTTGTATGCACTGTTCGCGGTCATAGGCTCGTATTCCGCGCCGTTCCTGCTGCCGGCTTCCTACGCATCGGTCACGGACCTGGTGATTTATTACTCGGCCTGGAGCGCGACTTTCTGTGCCTACTCGATCTGGACCGGGAGTCGACGCCCCTACCTGCTGGCGGCTTATCTCGCCCTGCTCGGTTTCAACCAGCTCTGGCGCGAACTTGCGCCGGCACAGTGGCAGGCAGCCCTGGTGTTCCAGCTGGCTCACCTGGCCATTTTCCTGGCGGGCACCACGGTGTATTCGCTGCGCCACAAGTCGCCCCTCGGCACTGCGGAGGCCCTGGCCCATCTGCCGCTGCTCCTGATTTTCTACGCGCTGCAGTACGAACTGTTGGCCTTGCACGTGCCGGATGCGGCGCCCTGGATTGCGCTGGGCAGCGCGGCGCTGGTCGCCATGGCCGCAGGCGTGGCCACCCGGCTGGGGCTGCCTTCAAGGGCGGGCACGCTGCTGGCCGGTACTTACGCGGCCCTGGTGGTGTTCCACGCCGGCTATGTGGAGCTGCTGCCGGAGCGTTTTGCCCCCTGGGTGGGCGCGCTGACCTTGCCGCTGGCCGTTGTGATCACCCTCGCTGGTGACCGCAAGCGGCTGTCCGGCATCGCCCAGCCCATGCGGGTGCTGCTGGCAGTGGTCTTCCTGCTCAACTATCTGCGCGTGACCCTCTCCTGGGAGGCGCAGGGCGACTGGCTGGCCCTGCTGTACGGCATCGAGCTCTATGTAGGCTATGCGCTGGTTCGCCATCGTCCGGAGATCAAGGATCTCGGCGTGGCAGCGCTTGTCCTCGGCCACGTGGCGGTCCTGGCAGGGGCCATGCAACTGCTCGACGACCGGTTCCTGGTCTCGCTCGCATGGGGAGTGACCGGCCTCGCGGCGCTCGGCCTGGCTTTTCGCCTGCGTGATCCCTTACTTGGCAAGTCTTCGCTGCTGGTGTTCGCGGCGTCCGCGGTAAAGGTGTTCGTCTTCGACCTGTCAGGCGCGGCCCCGTTGGCGCGCATCGGCTCCCTGCTGGTGCTTGGTGCCACCCTCTACGCCGGTGGCTGGATGTACCGACGTATTCAGGCGATGGAGGTCACGGGCGGGGCGCGGAGCGGGTGAGATACTCCGCCAGGCGCAAGGCCTCCGGCGCCTGAAGGGTGTTGTGATGCGCCATCAGGGTGCCCGGCACGAGGCGTTCCGCGCCGGTGATCCATGCAACCAGGGTAGGTCGATTCCATACCAGTCCGGACTGCTTGAGTGCTGCCGAGTAAGGGTAGTCGGTGGCCGTGCCAGCGGGCTTGTCGGCAATGTTCGTGAGGGGTGGCCCGATCCTGTGGGGCGTCTCGGGTCCGAGCGCATGACAGGCCTGGCAGGCGAGACGAAAGAGGGTCTCGCCATCAAGAGGGGTATCGGCCCGGACAGCGCAGGGGTTCGACACCAGCAGCCAGGCAAGCGTCAGTATCACGGTGCGGGAGGCGCTCATGCGAACCGCCTGGCGAGTTCCAGGCAGGCGCGCTCTGCGGATTCCATGGCGCCTTCCATGCCGCTGTGTGCATAGGCCGTGTGTTCGCCGGCGAAGAAGATCCGGTCCTGCGGCCTGTGCAGGGCCCTGAACACCGCACCGGTCTGGCCCGGTTGCCAGATGGCCCAGGCGCCGCCGTTGAGCGGTTCCCGCTGCCAGCGCACCAGGCCCATGGGCTGCAGGCCGTCGGCCGCATCGGGCATCAGGCGGCGCAATCGTTGGTCGATGAAGGCGGCGGCTGCCTCATCGTCCAGGGCATCGGTGTCCGCGCAGGCACTGCCGGTGATCCACACGGTCACCAGGTAAGGTCCTCCGTCGTTGACCGGCCTGACGAAGATCCGGCCCAGTGCTCCATCGGTCCACCAGCCGCCTGAGCGTCCCGCTGACTTCCAGGTTGGGGCATCCAGCCGGTAATGGGCCTGGGTGACCTTCTGGTAGCGGACGTTCTCGATGGCCTGCCATTGGTCTTCGGGCAGCCCGGGTGAAAAATGGACGTTGCGCAGGGCGGGTGCGGGCAGTGTGATCACGACTGCCTCGGCATCGAGCACGGTTCCATCCTTGAGTTCGGCGCTGACCCGATCCCCGCGGGTGTGCAGTCCGATGACTTGTTTGTCCAGTTCCACCGGCGTGTTCAGGCTGGCGGCCATGGCCTCTGGCAACCGTTGGTTACCGCCCCGAACCTCGAGCACCGGACGGCGGAACGCCATGGCCCGGGAGATGCCCTGCTGCACGCGGAACATCGACAGCAGTGAGGTGGTGGACAGGGAGTCACCGTAACTCAGGTTCGACTCGAGCAGGGCGATGGCGGATTCCGGTACGTCGTTCCGGCGCAGGAAATCCAGCACCGACACGTCCGTGGCTGCCAATTCCGGTGAGCACCAGTCGTAGGAGGTCACCAGTGGGCTTGGCTTGAGCAGTGCCGCAGAAAGCTGTTCCGGCCTGACCTGGTGCAGCGCCTCGGGCAGTGGATTATCCGGAGAGGTGGGCCAATCGTCGCGAAGCACCGTACGGCCCTGGATCAGGTAGTCCAAGGGTAGGCCTCGCGGAGGCGGCTGAAGGGCCACTCCAAGCCGCTCCGCAGTGGCGATGATACGGCCGTAATTGGGGCCGATCAGGTTGCCGCCGGCTTCGGAGTGCAGCGGGGCCTCGCCAAGGGTACGTAGCCGTCCGCCGACCCGCTTGCGGGCCTCGACCACGCGGACGCCAAAGCCCAGTGCCTGCAGGAGACTGGATGCGTAGAGGCCGGCAAGACCCGCACCGACCACCAATACCTGCGGACCGGACGCCCGACCGAAGGCGGCGCTTGCGGCCAGCGCCAGGGTTCCTGTCAGGAACCGGCGCCGGCCGCGTTGTCTGCGCGCGTCGATCAGGCGTCCCGCAAGCCTGGGCCTAGAAGTTCAGGCGGAACTCTGCTCCGTAGGTACGGCCCTTGCGCAAGGCGCTGAAGAAGGCTCGCGGCAGGCCACGATCGGCATTCAAAGGCGCCGCACCTGCCAGGCCTGCACAGGGCGAGGCCGTGTTGCTCGGACAGCTGCCATAGCGCAGGTCGAACCAGCGGGTGGCCAGCGGGATGGTGTCCTCGTCCGTCAGGTTGCGCCCGAACAAGGCAAGCGTCCAGCGATCGCCGCCCTTCACGCCGAGTCGCAGGCCCAGCAGGTTGGTGTCGCCCGTCTCCGCGAGGTTGTGGACCTGCACGTACTTGCTGCCCTCGTGGGTATAGGTGCCGTTAACGAAGAAGCGCATGTCGTTGCTCATGGGCCGCTCGTAGCTGACCAGCAGGCTGGCCTGGGTCTCGGGTACCAGTGGCAGACGGTTGCCCTTGATGCTGCAGGCCTCGGAGCCGAAGTCCGTATTGTTGTTGTAGGCGATGCCGCCCGAGTTCAGCACGAACTCGAAATCGTCACAGCCCTCGGTGAACTCCGGGTTGGTGTACCCGAGTGCCAGGGTAGCAGTGAGGTACTCAGTGAGCGCGATCTGCGACTCCAGTTCGACGCCGAAGGTTTCCGCGCTGGCCTGGTTCACGGCCACTGAGGTGACCGCACCGTTACCGCCGGGAATGGCCTGGGTGACCTGCACGTCCTTGGAATCGATGAAATACACCGACCCGTTGAGGGTCATGCGGCCATCCATCAGCGTGCTCTTGAAGCCCAGCTCGAAGTTGTCGGAGGTCTCCTCGGCATACGTCGGGCGGTTAACCGCCAGGCCTGCGCTGCCATTGATGCCACCCGGACGCGAGCCCTTGGCGTAGATGCCGTAAACCATCAGGTCATCGCTGGCCTGGTAGTCAAGCGTGATGCGCGGAGTCGTCCGGCTGAACTTGGCCTTCAGGTCGGCGGAAACCGCACCGGCGGACGTGTACTCGCGGCGGGTCTTCTGCTCATCGAAATTACGCAGTTCCAGGCCAGCAGTCAGCTTGTCGTTAACGTCGAAGCTGAGAGCGGCAAAGAAGGCGTCATTCTGGATGCCGGTCTCGTTGGCTGAGGCGTTGATGACGCCGAAACGGGGTGCGGCAAAGGTCAAATCTCGCTCACGGTCCTCGTTTTCATAGGTGTAGACGCCCACCATGCCTCGCACCCGCCGATCGGCTGGTGAGGACAGTTTCATCTCGGCAGACCATTCTCTTCGGCTATTTCTATTGGTGTTCGCAAACAGCGGCTCCGCAATGCCGCCGGGCGCCCCGAGTAGCCAGAAGGCCTCGCTATGATCGCTGTCTGAGCCGAAGCGGTCGTGGTTAATCCTTCGGCCGTACAGTGCTCCCAGCGTCCATCCTGACCCCCCCAGATCCCAGTCCATCTTGGCGCTGACAAAGGTGTCACTGGATTCGACGCCATCAAAGGCGGTGCCATCCGGCAGCGGATAGGTAAAGGGGGCGATCGCCGGGATTGCATCCGTATTCAACCAGATGCCGTCCGGCCTGGCCGCAATCGTTCCGCAGTAGTACTGGTTGGTATTGCCATTGAGGGGCAGCATGCCGGCGTAAAGGTTCGGTACCAGGAAGGACGCATAGGCCCGGTATCCAGCCGAGCGGAAGCCGGGCTGGCAGTTGTTGGTTTCGGTGCCCTGCAGGAACAGCGCCAGCGGACCGTCATCCTGCTTGCGATGCGAGGCAAACAGGCGCACTTTGGGGCCGCTTTCTGGCGCAATCAGCAAAGTAGCACTGACCGATGAGTCTTCCTCATCCCCAACCACTTTGCCGGTGGCGCGGTTGGTGTACTCGCCGCCGTAGGAATTGAATCGCCCGCCCAGGCGAAGGCTCACTGACTCTGACCACAGCGGACCATCGACGGAGAAGGCAATTTTTTGCTCGTCATGATCGCCGAGGGTGGCGGTGACAAAGCCCCCCCACTTATCGGTGCGGGGATCGCGAGTCACGAAATTGATGGCACCCGCGTAGGTGTTACGACCATACAGTGCGCTTTGGGGCCCCTTGATGACCTCAACCCGCTGCAGCGAATCAAAGTCCAATGACTGAATATCGCCGTTGTAATAGACACCGTCGATGAAATAGGCCGTACCGGCCTCGACGCCGAACTGGACGTTGGCCAGCACGTTACCCTGGCCCCGGATCACCGGGCGGTCGTTCTGGCGGCCGAAGGCCTGGGAGAAGCTGAGGCCTGGGGTGAAGCCGGCCAGCGAGGCAGGATCAACGATACCTCTCTCGAGAATGCCTTCATCGGTAATGGCTGTCACCGACACTGGGGCATCCTGAAGCGACTCCGCCTCCTTGCGCGCGGTGATCACGATTTCTTCCAAGGCAAGTCCTGCGCCCTGGGCCATTGCGGGCGCGGACACCGGCAGGCTGGCGATGGTACCTAGAGCCAGAAGAACTGCTGAACGCAGCTGTGCATGGTTGGACACGGCAGATTCCCCCTTTCTTTATTTCACAATTTTTCAACCAATGGACAGGTTGTCATGCGGAGCATACGCCTGTGGGAACAAAAATGACCAGTCTGTGGCGCTCAGGCAACAAACAAACGACTCTCCAGGGCCAGAAGCCCCTGTTTGGCCTCGATACCTCCGGCATAGCCCACCAATTGACCGTTCGAGCCAATCACCCGGTGGCAGGGCAGGAAAATGGACAGCGCGTTCGCGCCGATGGCGGAAGCGACCGCCCTGACGGCGCCGGGCTGGCCGAGGCTCTCCGCCAGTTGCCGGTAGGTCCTGGTTTCGCCGAAAGGAATGCCGGCGAGGGCTTCCCAGACATCGCTCTGAAAGGCCGTCCCGGCGGTTCTCAGCGGAAGATCAAAGTCACGTCGCTTGCCGACGAAGTATTGATCAAGTTGAGCGCCGGCCACGGCCAGCAGCGGATGTTGGCCCTTGGTCAGCCTGGCGGAGAAGGCGCGTTCAAGGCGACGGTCTATCCGCGAGCGGCGTGCCCGGCCGGCCCAATCGCACAGGCAGAGGTGGCCGTCATGGACTCCGAGCAGGAGTGCTCCAACTGGACTCCGGTAGGTCGACAGCCAAATGCGGCTGGCGTCGGACCCCACGCGCCTCAGTCCTCGACCAGGAAGCTCCGGAGCTGCTCGCTACGGCTGGGATGGCGCAGCTTGCGCAGGGCCTTGGCCTCGATCTGCCGAATTCGCTCGCGGGTGACGTCGAACTGCTTGCCGACTTCTTCCAGCGTGTGGTCCGTGGTCAGGTCGATGCCGAAGCGCATGCGCAGCACCTTGGCCTCGCGAGGGGTGAGCTGGCTCAGCACGCCGTGCACGGTCTCGCGCAGCGACTCGCTGGTGGCCGACTCCAGTGGGCTTTCGGCGGCGGTGTCCTCGATGAAATCGCCCAGGTGGGAATCCTCGTCATCGCCGATGGGAGTCTCCATGGAGATCGGTTCCTTGGCGATCTTGAGTACCTTACGGACCTTGTCCTCGGGCATCTCCATCCGCTGGGCCAGTTCGTCGGGCGTGGGCTCACGGCCCATCTCCTGCAGCATCTGACGGCTGATACGGTTCAGCTTGTTGATGGTCTCGATCATGTGCACCGGGATGCGAATGGTGCGGGCCTGGTCGGCAATCGAGCGGGTGATGGCCTGGCGGATCCACCAGGTGGCGTACGTTGAGAACTTGTAGCCGCGACGGTACTCGAACTTCTCGACGGCCTTCATCAGGCCCATGTTGCCCTCCTGGATGAGGTCGAGGAACGAGAGGCCGCGGTTCGTGTATTTCTTCGCG
>JAURMS010000303.1 GCA_030830595.1 Gammaproteobacteria bacterium
CGCTCATCCCCGCCCACCCGTCAGGTCCTCCAGCAGGCCTCGCAGTGCATCGTCGGGATAGTCCGCGGTACAGGTAGCCTGCCCAATACGCCGCAGGAGAACCAGCCGGATCCGGCCACCGAGCACCTTCTTGTCGAGGGCCATCAGCTCGAGCATCCGAGCGGCACCGAGCCGCGGCGGGTCACGCGGCAGCCCAGCACGACTGAGCAACTCCCGGAGCCGTCCCAACTCAGAAGGTGCAAGCCAGCCCAGGCGGGCCGATAACTCCGCAGCCATCACCATGCCCACTGCAACAGCCTCGCCGTGCAGCCACTCGCCATAGCCGCCGCCTGTCTCGATGGCGTGCCCGAAGGTGTGCCCCAGGTTCAGCAGGGCCCGCTCGCCACTCTCGCGCTCGTCCCGCCCGACGATGGCCGCCTTGTGACGACAGGAGGTCAGGATGGCATGCTGCAGTGCCTCGGGTGATCGGTCGAGAAGGTCCTCAAGATGCGCCTCCAGCCAGTCCAGGAAGTCCGCGTCCATGATGAGTCCGTACTTGATCACTTCGGCCAGGCCGGCCCGCAATTCGCGGTCGGGCAAGGTGCCCAGCGTGTCGGTATCCGCCACTACCCCGACCGGCTGGTGAAACGCGCCTATGAGGTTCTTGCCCCCGGGATGATCCACCGCGGTCTTGCCGCCGACTGAGGAATCGACCTGCGCGAGCAGCGTGGTCGGCACCTGCAGGAAAGAAACACCACGTTGATAACAGGCAGCGGCAAAACCCGTGATGTCTCCCACGACGCCACCCCCGAGGGCAACAAAGGCGCAGTCACGGTTCAGGCCGGCACTGACTGCCGCATCAAAGATGCCCTCAAGGCTCGCGAGCGTCTTGTGCTGCTCTCCCTCGGGCACCGAATGGTAATGAACGTGGCGGTCACCCAGTCCGGCCTTGAGGCGATCTCCCCACAACGTCTGGATGGAGGGATGTGACACCACCAGCAGGTTGCTGGCGGGGAGCAACTCGGAGAAGAGACCAGGTCGTGAAAGAAGTCCGCTACCCACCACAATCGGATAGCAACCCAAGCCATGAGTGACTTCGAGGCGTGCTGGATTCATGACACTCTTCCGTTGGCCAGGAGCCAGGTCGTGATGTCTTCCACCATGCAAGCCACCTTGCGACGACTGGTCCGTACGGTTAAGTCTGCCAGGGACTGATATAGCGGCGCCCTGACCGTCATCAGTTGCTCGAGCCTGCCGCGTGGATCCTCCGTCTGGAGCAGCGGCCGGTGCGTACTGCCGCGTGTCCTTCGCAACTGCTGCTCGACGGTAGCCTCCAGGTAGACGACTGTGCCGCGAGCAGCGAGATGCTGGCGGGTCCCGGCATCCAGAATGGCGCCACCGCCAGTTGCAAGCACCAGGCGCGGCAGCATGGAGAGCTCCTCGATGATCCTCGCCTCACGCTGGCGGAATCCGGCCTCGCCTTCCCTTTCAAAAATGTAGGGAATGTCCACGCCGGTACGATCCTCGATGACCTTGTCGCTATCAAGGAAATCGAAGCCTAGCCTGGAGGCCAGCGCACGCCCCACTGTGCTCTTGCCCGAACCCATGGGGCCGATCAGGAATACGCGGGCTGCCCGTTCCGACCCTCGCGGAGCCGACTCAAGATCGGAGGGCGTCACTCGATACTCGCACCCTCGCGAAGGATCTTGGGCGTCACAAAGATCAGCAACTCGTCCCTGGAGCTGACCCGGTTGCTGTTCCTGAACAGTACACCGAGTCCCGGCAGGTCGCCGAGGAAAGGCACCTTACTGCCGCCCTCGCGCTGCTCGGTTTCCATGATCCCACCGAGCACGACGGTCTGACCATCATTGACCAGGACCTGGGTGGTGATCTCGCGGGTATCGATCGAGGGCACGAAGCCGCCTGTGGCACTAGGCACCAGCTGGCCCACGCTGTCCTTGTTCACCTCAAGATCCAGGATCACACGATTGTCCGGCGTGATCTGCGGGGTCACAGTCAATGACAGCACTGCTTCCTTGAATTGGGTTGCGGTCGCGCCGCTGGAGGATGACTCCTGATAGGGAATTTCCACGCCTTGCTTGATGGTTGCCTCGCTCTGGTTGGCGGTGATGATGCGGGGCGAAGAGACGATCTTGCCCGTGCCTTCGGCTTGCGCGGCAGAAAGCTCAAGGTCGATCAGGTAATCGTCGAAGTCAAGGATCGCCAGCGCCAGGCGACCCGTCGGGTTGCCAGCGGGCAAATTGACGTTGTACCGGTCGAAGTTGCCGAAAGGCACATTGGCTGGCAGCGGCGATCCCGATGACTCCAGATTTTCCAGAGCACTGCTCATGATCGAGTCGGTGGCATTAGCCGACCCACCGATCGCAAAAAAGTCGCCCACGTCATCCGAGACCCGGTTGAAACCCCAGCGCACACCGAGTTCACGGGACAGGTCGTCGCTGACGATGACGATCCTGGACTCGATCAGGACCTGGCGCACCGGAATGTCGAGCGCGGCCACCATCGCCCGGATTTCCTCGAGACGATCCGCCGTATCCTGCACGATCAAGGTATTGGTGCGCTCGTCGACGCTGACGTTACCGCGATCGGACAAGAGCGAACCGCTACCCGCGGAGCGAAGCAGGCCAGACAAGGTCCCGGCCTTGGCGTAATTGACCTGCAGGAACTCGGTCCGCAGTGGCACCAGCTCCTCGATCGCATTCAGCGCCTCGAGTTCAGCGCGCTCACGGGCGGCGAGCTCTGCCTGTGGAGCCACCAGTATGACGTTGTCCTTGGTGCGCATGCCCAGGCCGCGAGTGCGAAGCACGATGTCGAGTGCCTGATCCCAAGGCACGTTCTGGAGCCGCAGGGTGACCCGTCCGGAGACCGAGTCGCTCACCACGATATTCTGGCCACTGGTATCAGCGAGCAACTGCAGGACAGCACGCACGTCGATGTCCTGGAAGTTGAGCGTCAGCCTTTCACCCGTATAGACCTTCTCGGCCTCGGTCACCGTGGCCTGCTTGGGCCGCTCCTTGACCTCGACCACATAAGTGTCATCGGCCTGATAAGCGAGTTGCTCGAAGTCGCCCGAAGCCGCAATCCTGACCTGGGCCCCCGCCGCATTCCGCATGACTTCCACGGTGGATACCGGGGTCGCGAAATCCATCACGTCGTATCGCTTGAGCAGCTCATCCGACAAGCTCGCGCCTGCGAAGTCGACAATGACCGTGTTGCCCTCCTGACGAAGGCTGGCGGGCTGGCTCTTGTCGGAGAGCCTGACGATCACCCTGCCGGATCCATCCGGAGAACGGCGGAAATCCACTCCCCTCACACCGCGGGCAGCAGGCAAGGCAGAGTCCATCGCCGCAGGGGACGCCACCGGCTGGGTCACGGGAGGCGGCTCCTCTCCCAACGTCACCAGCACCGAATTACCCTGCGCAACAGCCGTATAGGGCTGCAACGCATCGAGGTTGAACACGACCCGGGTTCGACCCCCTGCCTGCGCAGCCACTACTGAATCGAGGCCTGCTGCGCCCACATCAACCCTCCGCTCGGCGAGGGCAAGCTCCACGTCAGCTAGGTCAATGGCCAGCCTCGCGGGCTGGTC
>JAURMS010000304.1 GCA_030830595.1 Gammaproteobacteria bacterium
GGTGGCCTTCCTCAACCTCGACGAGGTGATCAGGATCGTCCGCACCGAGGACGAGCCCAAACAGGCGCTGATGGCTCGCTTCCAGCTGTCGGAGATCCAGGCCGAGGCTATCCTCGAGACGCGCCTGCGGCACCTCGCCAGGCTGGAGGAAATGAAGATCCGCGGCGAGCAGCAACAGCTGTCGGAGGAGCGTGACGCCTTGCAGAAGACGCTGGCCAGCAAGGCCCGGCTCAAGCGACTCGTTCGGGACGAACTGGAGCGCGATGCCCAGCAATACGGCGACGAGCGCCGCACCCGCCTGGTCGAGCGCGCCGCCGCCCAGGCCATCAGCGAGGATGAGCTGGTCAGTGCTGAGCCCATCACCGTGGTGCTGTCCCATGCCGGTTGGGTACGCAGTGCCAAGGGTCACGAGATCGACCCGCGACAGCTGTCCTACAAGACCGGCGATACCTTCCGGGCGGCTGCCCGCGGCCGCAGCACCCAACAGGCCGTCTTTCTCGATTCCACCGGGCGCTGCTACAGCCTGCCCGCGCGCTCGTTACCCTCGGCGCGGGGGCAAGGTGAGCCGCTGTCGGGGCGCATCGATCCGCCCGATGGCGCAAGCTTCAAGGCGGTACTGATCGGCGAACCGCAGGACCGCTGGTTGCTGGCCTGTGATGCAGGGCAAGGATTTGTCACGCGCCTGGAGTCCCTGCAGGGACGCAACCGGGCCGGCAAGGCCATCTTCAACCTGCCGCAGGGCGCCGAACCCCTGGGCGCAAGCCCGGTCCCCGGCGACGACGCACTGGTCTGTGCGGTCAGCAGCGAGGGCAGGCTTCTGGCTTTCCCGATCGGCGAACTGCCGGAGATGGATAAGGGACGCGGTAACCTGATTTTCGGCATCCCCGGGCGCAAGGCGCGTAGCCGCGAGGAGTTGATGGTGGACGTGGCCGTCGTGCCCCCGGGTGGGCGACTGCTAGTGCATTGCGGGGAGCGGCGGATGACGCTCGCGGGCAAGGAACTGGATGCCTATCTCGGTGCCCGGGGACAACGCGGCGCGCTGCTCCCGCGCGGCTGGCGCAAGGTGGATCGACTCGAGATCGAGGCCAGTCCGGCCTAATCCTCGGCGGCGCCTGCCTCGTAGCCGTCGCCTTCGCCAAGTACCACCTGCTCCGGCATGTTGACGAAGTAGCCCTGGATGTAGCCAACTCCCAGCTGCCACAGCACCGCCATGGTGTTTGCGTCTTCCACGCGCTCGGCTACCGTCACCGCCTCTACGGTGCGTGCCAGTTCCACCAGCTTGCGGGCGCGCTCCTGTTTTTCGGTGGACTGGGACAGTCCCTGCATCAGGGTTCCGTCCAGCTTGACGAAGTCGGGTTTCAGGCGCTCGGTCAGTGCCTGGGTGGACGGGCTCCGGCCGAAATTCTCGAGCGAGGTACGGAACTTCATGGCGGCCAACGCCTGCCGGAGCGCGGTCAGTTCCCTTAGCTGCTGAGCGGCGGCCTCTTCCCGGAACTGGAGCACGATCCGCGACGGGTCGATGGGGATGGCCTTGACCTGGGCGGCAAGGAAGTCGGCGAAGGTTGGATCCACGATGCTGTCCCGCGAGATCCTGACGAACAGTGCGCCGCTGCGCCGTGACGCACACAGGCCGAGGGAGGCCGTGACGACCCAGCGATCGATGTCCGCACTGAGCCCGTTGCGCTCGGCCACCTTCATGAACTCCGAGGGCAGGACCTCCTCGTTCTGCTCATCACGCATGCGCAGGGCGACGTCGAACAGGGAGAGATTGTCGCCGCCGACCAGGCTGGCGATCGGTTGCTGAACCAGCCTGAAGCGGTTTTCGGCCAGCGCGGCCCTGAGGCGCAGCACCCAGGTCTTGTCGGAGCTCTGCAGCCGGAGCAGGGTGTCGGTTTTCTCCGGCGCGTGAACCCGGTTGCCACCCAGTTCTCGCCCGCGACGGTTGGCCTGGAACGCATCCGTGGCCGGTCCACTGGGATCGGTCAGGGTGGGCGGAATGATGCCGAGGCCGACCGTGCAGGTGGCCGAGAAGGAACTGCTCCCGGCCCTGAATACATGCTCACCCATGCGCTTGACCACATGCTCTGACCAGGCCTCGGCCTCGCCGCCGTTACCCCTTTGCAGCAGCACCATGAAGCCGGCGCCGGTAAGACGTCCGGCCAGGTCGCCAGGCTGCAGCAATTCGCGCAGCCGCTGGGCGAACTCCACCAGGAAGTCCTCGCCGGTCAGGATGCCGAGCTGGGACAGGATGTCCTCGTAGCGGTCGGGCTCGATATAGGCCAGCTGCCTGACGCCGCCCACGGGATTGGCGGACAGCGTCGAACGCAGGGCCTCCAGGAAATAACGACGGTGCAGGAGGCCCGTGGAGGGATCCTTCCTGAGCGCTTCCTCGAGTTGCTCCTGCAGCGCATGCTGATCGCGCCCGGAAGCGATGGTCAGGCGCACCGCCGGCTCGCCGCCAGAATCGACCCGGATGAGGCTCAGCTCCACTGCTCGTGACTTGCCGCGACGCTTGCTGGTGGAGGCCCTCAACAGGTTGCCGCCCCAGCTGTTCTGCAGGCAGGCCGCGATGGCACCCTTCAGTGCGGGATGGCTGTCTGCGTCGAAGGTATCCATCAGGGGCAAACCGACGACCGAGTCGATGCTGGCCTGCTCGAGCAGTTCGACCCATGCCCGATTGGCATCCACCACGATGCCCTCCTGCACGACGGCGATGGCATCAGCCGAGCCTTGCACCAGGTCATTAAGCTGGCGGGCGTACTCGCGAGCGGCCGCGACGGTTTCTGCCAGGGAGCGCTCCAGACGGAACCCCTGCAATTCGCGCTCGAACACCATCACGAAGCGGCCGGGATCTCCCTGGCTGACGGCATCGCGGGCGCCGCCCTGAATGCAGCGGGCGATAGCGGCCTCGCTGACCTGGTTCAGGACCACCAGCACGGGGACCCGCAGGCGCAGCTTGCCGCGCACTTCCAGCAGGCTGGCGAGGTCGAGCGTGCCCGGCTCCTCGAACAGCAGGATCATCTCGGGACGGATGCCGCGCAGCGCATCTGCGGGATCGTGCTCCGGCCCGACCCAGCCAAGGTGCACGGGGTGGCCGGCGTTGCGCAGGGTCTTGTTGATCCACTCGACCTGTTCCTGTCGAGCGGTGACGACGGCCAGTGGGATGGACTGTGGTTCCACGGGGAAAGAATAGCACTTTCGGCTGGCGGGGGGCCGGTCCAGCGGCTATGATCCGCGCCTTCCCAGGCGTAGCGGACAGGTTTCCCGACATGGCAAGCATCAGCACCAGCGATTTCAAATCGGGGCTCAAGATCCTTCTCGACGGGGATCCTTTCGTGATCGTCGAGAACGAGTTCGTCAAGCCCGGCAAGGGCCAGGCCTTCAACCGGGTCAGGATCCGCAACCTGAAGACCGGGCGCACCATCGAGAAAACCTTCAAGTCGGGCGATACCGTGGAGGCCGCCGACGTGCAGGACGTAGACATGCAATACCTCTACGGCGACGGCGATTTCTGGTACTTCATGCAACCGGAATCCTTTGAGCAGCACACCGCCAGCAAGGAGGCGGTGGGCGACACGGCCCAATGGCTCAAGGACGGCCTGGAGTGCATCGTGACCCTCTGGAACGGGCAGCCGCTGACGGTGACGCCACCGGCCCACGTCGAACTCAAGGTGGTCGAAACCGATCCCGGCATGAAGGGCGACACGGTCACGGGCGGCACCAAGCCTGCCAAGCTCGAAACCGGCGCGGTCGTGAAGGTGCCCCTGTTCATCAACGAGGGCGAGGTGATCCGGGTGGACACCCGCAGCGCGGAGTACGTCGCCCGCGCCAAGTAGGCGACCGGTCAGTCGGCCGGATCCAGCGCGGCAAGCGCCCAGTCGCAGGCGCTCGCGATCATGCCCGCGGCGGCTTGCATCGCTTGAACATCTTCCTCGGAAAACCGCCCGGGCAGCGGGCTGTCCAGATCCAGTACCCCGAGCAGGCGGGATCCCAGCATCAGCGGCACCACCAGTTCCGAGCGGGAGGCGGCGTCGCAGGCGATGTGTCCCTCGAACTGAAGGACGTCGTCCACCCGCTGGATACTGCGGGTTCGGGCTGCCGCCCCGCAGACGCCCCGATCGAGCGGAATCCTCACGCAGGCAGGGCGGCCCTGAAAAGGCCCGAGCACCAGTTCACCACCGCGTAGCAGGTAGAAGCCCGCCCAGTTGAGTCCGGGCAGGCAGCCGAACAGCACCGCCGCCGCATTCGCCAGGTTGGCCCACGGGTCACGCTCACCGGTGAGCACGCCCTCCAGCCAGGCGAGCGCCTGAGTGCGCGCCTCTTCGGGTGTGCCGGGCAGGGTGGTGGGTGGGCTGATGTCCATGGGCTCAATCAATCGTAAACGACACGACCCGGTCGATGCGATCGAGTCCCAGGAGGTGCATGGCGAGTCGGTCGAAACCCAGGGCCACCCCTGAGCAAGCAGGCAGCCCGGCCTCCAGGGCGGCCAGCAGGTCCTGATCGATGGCCGCCGGCTTGCCCAGGTGACGGCGAGTGGCGGCGTCGGCCTCGAACCGGCCTCGCTGCTCGGCAGGATCGGCCAGTTCATGATAGCCGTTGGCGATTTCCATGCCGCCCAGGTAGAGCTCGAAACGCTCCGCCACCGTCATGCCATCGACGGTCTTGAGTGCAGCCAGGGAGGCCTGTGAGGCGGGATAGTCGTGCACCATCACCGGCCCGTCGTGGCCCAGTGCCGGACCGGCGAGGGCACCCATCACCAGGTCGAGCAGCGCATCGCGGTCCTCGTGGATGTCCTCGGGCACGTCCAGTTTCCGCTCCGCCAGCGCCGCGCGCAGCTCTAGAGCCGTGCCCGTCAGGCCATCGACGCCGACGGCCTGCAGGATGACTTCCCTGTAGGGCAGCCGCCGCGCGGGCAAGCCTGCCGTGCCGGAGAGCCGACGGACCAGGCCCTCGACGTCATCCATCATGTCATCGAGGCTGTAACCGACGCGGTACCACTCGATCATGGTGAACTCCGGCAGGTGCAGCCGGCCCCGTTCCCCATCCCTGAACACCCGGCACACCTGGAAACAATCGCCCATGCCAGCCGCCAACAGCCGCTTCATCGCAAATTCGGGCGAGGTTTGCAGGAACCACGGTACGGGCCTGCCGGACAGCCGGACCTCGACCGAGTCGAGCAGTGGATCGCTGACCGGAGTCGGGCTCAATTGAGGCGTTTCGAC
>JAURMS010000305.1 GCA_030830595.1 Gammaproteobacteria bacterium
TCGGACGGCAGGCGACGCAGGGTCGTGGTCAAACGATCCTGCAGGGTCTCGTGCAGCAAAAAGCGCAGCTCGGCCTCGTCGATCTCGGTCTCCAGCCGGCCCCAGGCCTGGCGCAGGTGCGACTGCGCCGCCGCCCAGGCTTCCTCGTCGCGCAGGAAGGGCAGGCCGCGCAGGCTGGCGCGCAGGGCGCGGGCGAAGTCCACCACGTTTTCCAGCGAACCCGGTCGCACCGCCAGGAGTCGTCCGAGACTGCCGAGCGCCTGATGGCGGAAGGCCAGCCACACGGCAGCGTCGAGCAGCTCGTGCTGCTTTTTCACCTGGTGCGATTGGGCGCGCTTGGCCACCCAGGCGAGCGCGGCCAGCGGATGCTGCAGGACGACGCCCGCCGCGCGCAGCACGGCCCAGTCGGGGTCTTCGGCCGCGACCGCGCGCAAACGCGGCAGGGAAGGATCCTCCGCGTCCTCCCACTGGCGCGCCGCTTCCGCTCCGGCGGGGGTCGAAGGCGGATCCCCGGGAAAGGGTAGGTCATCGAGGCGGACGCGCCAGAGTTGCGGTGGCGCCAACCCCGCCTCGGCGAGGCGCCAGGCGGCGGTGCGGGCGCGCTGCTGCACCGACTCGGGCACTCGCGGCGGCAGCAGATGCAGGGCCAGCGCCTCCAAGCGCGCGGAGACCTCCGCAGCACCTTGCTGGCGCGCGGCAGCGGCGGCCTCCAAAAGCAACACCGTGTCTTCAACACGCAGCAAAGCACCGGCCGGCCGCATGTCGCGGCGCAAACACCAGGCCGTCAGCAGCCAGTCGGTCAGCGGCGCGTCGGACACCGCCTCCCGGGCAAGGCGCGCCAGAGCCACCACGGCGTCGGCCAGCCAGCGACTCAGCCGTGCTGGTTCGGCCGCCTGCCAGGGCGCGGTGGCAAGAGCCGTCAGATCGAAGGACCGGCCCGGCTTCCAACCGGCCGGCGCCAAGGCCTGCAACGCCTGCAACCGAAAGAGTGCATCGGCAGCCGACAACCCCTCCGCCAACACGGCACCGGCCAGCCAAAGAGCAAGGGTCGCCTCCGGCTCGACCCTGCAAGCCGCGACCAAACCGGTGAGTTCCACACGCGATGGCGGCTTCAAGCCGGTGCGAGGCAAACCGGGCAGCAGGGCGAGACCGGCATGACGCACGGCCGGTTCGCGCGACCGCAAGGCACGCAGGGCCAGGGCGCCCGCGTCCTCGCGGCAGCCGGCGGGCGGAGGCCCCCCGGAGAGCAAGCGCCGCCACAGCAGCCAATCGGGACGGGCGCCGTGGCGCGCGTCGGCCTCCCGCCAAAAAGCCACGGGTCGCGTCTCGCCTCCACGAAGAGCCGGCAGGGCGCGCACGATCTCACCGAGCGGGTGCAGTGCCTCGGGCGAGCGGCGCGAACCGTGACGGGCGGGCATGGCAGGCGTTAATCCGGCGCGATGCCTCACAGCAGCGGCTTGCCCTTCGTCTCAGGCGCCAGCCAAACCACCCCCATGCCCACCAGGTAAATGGCGCACAGTACGGAGTAGGCATTGGCCGAAGTGCCGAAGACCCCCACCAGATTGGCGATCTGCAAGCCGCCGATCGCCGCGATGATGCGGCCGACATTGAAACAGAACCCCTGGCCCGTCGCGCGCACCGCGGTGGGAAAAAGCTCCGGCAGATAGAGCGGGAAGAAGCCATAGAAGCTGGCCGTGATGCCGCCCATCAAGAAGGCGGTGGCAAAGAACCAGCCGTTGATCACCGTGTTGGTCTGATAAAACAGCAGCGCCGCCGCGAGCGAGGCGCCGCACATCAGCACATAGGTCGTGCGCCGGTTCAGCACATTGGCGATGATCGGCGCCACAAAAGCGAAGAGAATGGCCCCGACGGAGGTGGCGATCTGCGTCCACTGCGCGACGTTCTGGTAGCCATTGGGGTCGAGATCCGGCGAAGTTGACCACTTGGCCGACTGCTGCGTGGCGCCCCAGGTGCCGAGCAGGGCAATGCCTGCCAGACTGGCGCCGAGCAGCAGGTTGCGCCGCACGCTGGCCTGGCTTTCGGAGGTGATGCTGCCCGCCAGCGTGGCGCGGCCCAGATAACGGCGCACCGGCAGCAGGTAGCCCCAAATGATGGCGGCAAATCCCGCGACGGTGATGAGAGAGGCCAGGGGCGTCGTCACCCCCTTTTCAATGCCCATGGGCGACCAGGCCCAGATGACCATCAGGGCAACCACGGCACCCAGTAGCACCCCCTTGAGGTCGGACGTGCTCCAGTGGCTCGTCTTGCCGGCGGCCTTTCCTCCTCCCACTTGTCCGATTCGGGAACGAACAGCCGGATGAGAAAAATGATGCCCGCGGGCAGGGCGCCACTGAGCATGAGAAAACGCCAGGCCTGATGATCCAACAGCCAGGAAGCCGTGGCCTCGCTGCAGCCAACCGCCAGGGTCAGGGAGCGCATGCTGTCGATGAAGTTGTTCATGCTCAGGCTCAGCACCGCCACCAGCAGGTAGCCGATGTTCGCCGCGGCACCGATCGCCCCCGCCACAACGGCGCGGTTGCCCTTGGTCCAGAGCTCGTTCACCAGCGCCACGCCCAGCGCCCACTCCCCCCCCATGCCGAGCGAGGCGATGAAGCGCAGGATGGCAATGTGCCAGGCTTCCGAGGCAAAGCCGCACAGGCCCGTGAAGATGGCGTAAGTGAAGATGCTCACCGACATCGCCTTCACCCGGCCGATGCGATCGCCCAGCCAGCCAAAGAAAACGCCGCCGGTGGCCGCCCCCACCAGAAAGGTCGCGATGATGACACTGAACCACCGGTCCAGGGAGGCGTTCAGCAGCTCGGGTGTGGTCGAGCCCGCCAGCAAATCCTGCAGTGCCGGCTTGCCAATCAGCGGGAAGAGACCCATTTCGAAACCGTCGAAGAGCCAGCCCAAAAAGGCGGCGATGAGGGCCATGTTGCGGCCGGTGGCGGTGGTCTGAGGTCGGGACATGGGATCGGAAGCAGAAGTTTACGGACGGAACCCCCGATTCTTGGGAGAAATCGCTACCCGACAA
>JAURMS010000306.1 GCA_030830595.1 Gammaproteobacteria bacterium
CATATCCAACGCTTCGGCACCACGCACCTCACCCAGCACGATCCGGTCAGGACGCATACGCAAGCAGTTCTTGACGAGGTCGCGCTGAGTGACGGCCCCCCTACCCTCGATATTCGGTGGACGAGTCTCCAGGCGAACGACATGCGGCTGCTGCAATTGGAGCTCTGCAGAGTCCTCGATGGTCACAATGCGCTCGTCTTCGGGAATGAATCCCGACATCAAATTCAGGAGTGTCGTCTTACCGGCGCCGGTGCCACCGGAGATCAGGACGTTCAATCTTGCCTTAACGATTGCCTGGATCACGCGCGAAGCAGGCTCGGTCAAGCTTCCCAATTTAATAAGGTCGGCAACCGTCAGCAATTCAACCGCAAATCGGCGTATCGATACTGAAGGCCCATCAAGGGCAAGAGGCGGAATGATGGCATTGACGCGCGAGCCATCCTTCAGACGCGCGTCCACCATTGGCGAGGATTCATCGATTCGACGACCAACGGCCGAAACGATTCGATCGATAATGTTCATGAGGTGCGCGTCGCTGTTGAAACGCACGTCGGTCAACTCGAGCTTGCCCCTTCGCTCCACATATACCTGGTCTGCCCTGTTGACCAGGATGTCGGACACGGTTTTGTCGGCCAGCAGCGGCTCAAGCGGCCCAAGTCCGAGCACCTCATCCTCAATGGCCTTGCAAAGCTTCTGGCGGGCGACCAGATTCAGTGGCGCCTGCTGCTCGTTCAGCAGGCGCTCGCAGGTGTCACGGATCTGCCGGCGGGCCTCCGCATCCTCGAAACCTCCGACCAGCGAGAGGTCCATCATCTTGAGCAGGGCGTGGTGAATCTTGTTCTTCCACTCCGCCTCGAGTGGCGAGAGCAGTTTCTGCTTCTCTTCACCCGACACGGAATCGGACTGGCCCGACACCTGGGAAGCGTGCTGTCCTCGCTTGAACAGATCCTTCAATTCACTGGCCATCGGAAGCCCTCTTGCCAAACATTCCGGCCAGGCGTCCACCCAAGGAAACCTTTCCGGCCGCATCATCGCGGTCGCCTATGAGCCTTTTCTGCAGGACCAGGAGCGCTCGGGTTACGGGCGCGTTGCGCGCGTAGTCGTAAAGCGGCGTACCAGTATTCACGCAATCCGATACAACCCGGAAGTCATTCGGAATTTGCACGATATCACTTGTGTTCAAGGTTTTTTCAATGTCCTTGAGCGTCACCGCAGCATTCTTGTCGAAGCGGTTGACCACGATGCAGATCCTGTCGCGGGTCACCGCCAGGTCCTTGCGGAGAATGCCGAGTAAGCGGGAGGCATCCCTGAGGGTCGTCAGGGACTGTTGAACCACCAGCACCACATGATCGGACCGCTCGATCGCAGACACGGATGCCGCGTCAATGCGCCGAGGAAGGTCAAGGACGATCTCCTCGTGACGCTCACTGGCAATCTCGAGGAGTTTTTCAATGGCCTGGCCAGAAACCTCTTCGACATGCAGCGAGTTATCGCCGGTATGACCTAGCACGTGCAGGCCGCTTGCGTGCTTGACGAAGTAGGTATTCAGGGCCACCGAGTCAAGTTCGCCAAGCTGGGAAAGTGCCTCCGACAAGCCACGCTGAGGATACAGGTCCAGGTACAAAGGCAAGGTCCCGAACTGGATGTCGAGATCAATCAATGCAGCAGCCCGATTAGAGGCCGCACTCATCATGTGCGCAACGTTGGCAGCGATGAGGGTGGCTCCTGCGCCCCCCTTGGAGTTGATGACCGATGTCACCCTGGTACGGCGATCGTCCAGCGATGCCTTCTGGTCAAGCGCCGTGCGGGCGAGTGCATCGATCAGGTCGTCCACCACGAGAGGCAGCGGCAGAAAATCCCTGGCGCCAGCCTGCATGGACAGTCGCATAGCCTGGGCGTTGGTGGTATCGCCAATAACGATGAGTCCAGGACGGGCCTCTGGTTTCAGCCGGGCGAGCGCCTCAAGTTCTTCCTTCCAGGTATGGCTCAGGTGCAGGATGACCACGTCGCATGGAAAATCGACGCCGTACAGGGGATCGGTATGACCGTTCACGACCAAACGCGTGCGCAGGTTGCGACCAAGCGTATCCGCCAACGCTGTTTCGACCTTGCCCAGCAGGTCCTGGTCGCGAGAGACCACTAATGTCTTCAGAGATCCGTACATGTCGCTGTTTTCTCTAAACTAAATGACTGTCTCAGGCCCTGCAGAACTCGCCTTCGCGAGTGATTCCGAGGCTTTCCCTCGGCAGGACGGCATCAAACCCCGGCATCGGTATCGTGGGCAGAACCAGGGGAATGATCAGCTCGTGCTCGTAATTCACCAGTCGGGACCTGACGTACCTGATACGCATGAAGGCCGCCTCAAATCCTGCGTCGCTACGACCCGGCACCGCGACGGCAGAACCACCTTCGTCAAGGTACTCAATCAGGATATTGTCAGATGTGACCCCGTTCACAATCGAACCGCCAAATTCATCGGCAAACAGTCCGACCTGACCAGACAGTGGATCGTTGACCGGGCAAACCGTGGCGACGCGTGCGGCCCTGCGAGTGACCTCAGTGAGCGCATTCGCAACCCACATGAAGCGTGCGAACTCGATAACGCCAAACACAATCACCATGAGGACCAGGCCCACCACGGCAAACTCGACCGTCGTCAGGCCTCGTTGACGCGCCTTCATTACAGGACCCTCATGATGCTGGCTGCACGGAACGTAAAGGAAATCGGGATGGGATCACCAAATCCGAACGTCGGAATCTGGTTGCCCACCATCGGTGTGAACTGATAATCGGCAATGACCTCTACAAACCCATTGCCCGCACCAGACAACCGCACGTCAACGTCTGAGGCTGCCAAGCCTTCGAGCAGCGGGTCGCCAGCCCCAAGCTCGTTACCAAATACCGCAAGGTTGACAGTGGTATTGCGGATGGCCTGCGTGAGTTCAAAATTCCCGGTCGTATTTGTCCTGGCAGAGGACGCATAGCGAGCCCCGTCGCGGACTGCCTTGGTCAAGGCGTTGTATTGAAACAAGGCGCGACCCAGCTCAACAGTCGCCATAAACACCAGCAGCAACACGGGGATTGCAATGACGAACTCCGTCATGGCGATGCCACGTTGCGCACGGCCCGGGCGCATGCTTGACATGATATTCACCGGCGTCGCCTTACGAGTCACGGCTGTCGGGATCGTCATACAACTGAATCCTGAAAGTATCGACCGGCCCGGGAGTTACACCCGGCATGCCATTGACCGAACAATCCTCGATGAATTCGCCGTACATGCGCGCATCGGTGCTATTGCCCTGCTGCACGACCTTATCGAGAAGAAAGAAACAGGCCAGCCCGAGCACCTCAATGTCCGCCTTGCCCGAGCTTACGCTTTCGCAATCACCAATCGGGACCACTACCTTGCGTCGATCAAACTGCCCGTCACCGTTTTTCTCGACAGGAAGCACATCAAACCTCTCTGCAGCAACGTCCTGTAGATAATCGTCATAACTGTATAAGGAACTAAAATTAGTGGCGTTAACGAACTGCCCATCGATAGTGACCCTCTCCCGCCCCAGGGATTGATCCACTACCGCATTGAGTTTTACGGACTGCCCTTTCGTAATGACATCGGGCGGGTAATCTTCCCTGGAAACCGGGCCAGCATACTGCCCGAAACGAGTGTTGAGACCCTGCGCAGTAGGCCCGACGTTGTTGCCTGTTTCGGTTGTGACGACATCCCCTGTCGAAAGGCATTCTTGATTGGATCCCGCAAGCAACTCTCTGACTGTGCTCGCACCAGAGCCAAAATCGAGCAAGTGAAAGTTGCCAGGCCCCGAAACACCTGTCCAATCCTGGTTAGGGGTGGCGCTTGTTTTAAGCACTTCGGCCGTGCCCTTCTGATAGCCCCAGTAGCTGGTGCTCGCTGGATCCTCAGGATTCTGCGCGACGTCGCCACAGATCATCACCGGAATAATGTTGCAGTTTTTCTGGGTGATGCCGACACTCGGCCCAGCTACGGCAGTTGCCCGCACCGCCTTGTTATCGAAGCCAAGTACGCGGATCAGCCAGGCATCCATGGCGACATCGGCCGCCGTCACGCGCACGTAGGGACCATCTGAACCAGGCACGAAATCCTGGATGGTTTCTGAAAACTCGATGACCAGCTGCTGCTCGTCGAAACTCTCGTCGATCTCTGCATGCCCGTCCGCATTCAGGTTCTGTCGAAAGATGTTTCGCGCGGCTGCGGTCGCTGCGGCGGTGTTACCTGCGTTTTGCTGTAGTGACTTAGCTCCCGCCAAGGCGGCGGCATCGACCATGTTTTGCAGCCGCGTCTTGTTCAGGAACAGGTGGCCACCATCCAGGGCAAGGCCAGCCATGGCAAGAATGGCCAGCAGGCCCGCCACGATGATGATCATTGCCGCACCCCTTTGGGTGCCTCTCGAGTTAATCTGCCTCATAGTGCCACCTTACAAAAGACGCTTTAGTTACCCACCGTGATTCTGACGTCACGCTTGACGTCCTCGACACCCCTCGCGTTGTCGGTACGGTATCCCTCCAGCACATTTTCAAGACGGCGGCCCTCGCCATCCTTGACGGCCACGTCGCCATTCTGCTCTGCCGCTGCGGGATCTAGGGTCTGTTCAGTCACCATCTGCGCCACCGATTCGCCAAACGAGTGGTCTGCCTCCACCGGCGCCTCGGCGCATGCAGTCAGCAAGCCAGCAGCAACCAGCCCAAAATAAATCTTGTTCATCAGAACGCTCCTTCCAGGCCCTGGGGCCTCGTCACGTGTCCAAATCCACCTACCGCACCGCCGCCCTCGGTCACAGCTTGATCGACTTGATCGACGGCATCACGCAAGGGTGTCAGTTCTGAAGGAACCGCCCAGCTATCCATGGCGGCCTCGGGAGCCATCGACGGCTCCGCAACGGCAGGGGCTTCCTGCACCATTGGCGTACCGGGGGCCGGCTGGGCGCTGGTCGGAGCGGGCGCGGACTCACGCGACGACCCAACGCCCCAATAGAAAGCCGCGTCACCACGATCCAGGTTCACTCCGTCAGTGGGGAGGCGAATCTCGGACTGGCGCATCGGCTTGGCCAGGCGCGGCGTCACCAGGATGACCAACTCGGTCTCGCCCTTCTGGAAGGCCTGGCTTCGGAACAACTGCCCGAGCACCGGGATGTCTCCCAGGCCCGGGAACTTGCGGATGGACTCCCGCATGCTCTCATTGCTCAAGCCGGCAATGCCGATCGTCTGCCCGTCGGAGAGCTCCACCGTGGAGAGTGCTCGACGCTCCGTCAGCGCCGGCACGGCGAATACGGAGTTGGCACTGCCCGAACTCCCGCCCGCCGAGACCAGCAGCGAGTTGGTGGGCAGCAGTTCGCTGACGCTGATGTTCAGCTTCAGGTTGATCCGCCCGTTCCCGAGCACGACAGGAACGAAACTCAGCTTCACGCCGAAGTCACGAAAATCAACGCCGATCCCGTCTTCGCTGGTGACCGGAATGGGGAAGCTGCCACCGGAGAGGAACTGCGCCTCCTGGCCGGTCAGCGCGGTAAGGGTGGGTTCAGCCAGAATGCGGCCCAGCCCATTCTCCTTCGCAATGTCGAGCGCGAGGTTCGCAGCAAATTCGTTGCTCACAAAGCTGGCAAAGATGCCACTGCTCGAGAAACCCTGGTCAGAGGGAATCAATCCGTCGAAGATCGGCCCCACCCCAGAGCCGTTCGCAAACACAGGGATGGTTGAACCAGGGAAGGTCACGCCACTGCTGCCGCCGCCCAGCGCCCAGTTGCCCGTGTTGGCAAGGGTGGCGAGCTGGGCATCCAGCTTACGGGCGATCGTCCTCTGCAATTCCGCGACCTTCACCTGCAGCATGACCTGCTGGGCTCCGCCCACCGTCATGAGGTTGATCACCTCACCAGACTTGCGATCGTTGCCGCCGCCGCCGCCCATGGAGGTCTGTTGCTCGAAGAAGATCTTGTCCTTGGCAGTCGCCGCCTGCTCCAGGTAGCCCTCCGCCAGCTTGATGGCAGCATCCATGCGAGCGATGCTCGAGACCTGCCCTGCCAGCACCACGTTGCGTTGTACGCTGTACACCTCGATGGGCTCGCCGCTGAGCACGCGAGCCAGATGCCTCTTAAGGCCATCCAGGTCGTGAGTCACCTCAACCGACATCGAACTGACCAGCTCGCCGCGACGGTCCCACAGCATGACGTTGGTCGTACCCAAGTCCTTGCCCAACACGTACAGTGCATTGGTCTTGAGGATCAGTACGTCAGCGATATCCGGGTTGCCCACGGAAATTCTCCTGACATCAGGGCTGATCTGGATAGTCAGGGTCTTATAGATCGGCACACTGAGGCTTGTCCGGTCAGCTTCAGACTCTGCCGCCGACTGAGCCATGCTCACGGCCGGAGAGGCACCAAGGACGATGAGGCTTGTTGCAGCAAGCACCGCCCTGCCGAGTGTAGATAGGAAATGCATCGAGAGCTCCTTTTCCATTCCGCCACCGCTCACTTGCGGGTCCGGGTGGTCTCAACATTGGTACCGCGAATGATCGTCACCGTCTCGTAAGCCGGCGTGCTCGTACGCGCCCTGGCCGGTGCGGCGGTCGCGGCAGGTGCCGCCTCCGCCATCGCCGTGTCGGCCTCGAGCGGGTTGCGCAGGGTCAGCTGGATCTCTCCCTCTTCCCTCGCCTTGACCAGCAACTCAGCTTCCTGCGGGGATACCTCGAGGGTCACCGCGCGGACAACGACTGGCTCATCCTGGTCCGTCTGGGCCTTCTGGTCGACGGCCAGAACATTGATGTCGCGAAGGATGGTCTCGGTAACAGCCCGACGATCCACCATCCGCGCACTCACTACGTCGACCTTGTTACCCGGCAGCAGGAATCCTGCAACGCCAATCACATCGTTGACCCGAACGGTCACTGCACGCATGTTCGGCTTGATCACGGCGGCCAACGAGCTTCCACCTGCGTAGGCGGAAAAGCGCTCCTCCAGCAACATTTCCCCTGGCAGGATCTTCTGCAGGGCGATCTGGCCTACCACCTGTTCAACTGAGGAGAAGTTGCCAGCGGGCACGGCGTCGGACGGCACCTGAACGACCTTGACCAGACGCTCCTCCACCTTGGTGCCGAACGGTATTTCCAGGGCAGCCACGACCACTGGTTCTTCGCCGCCCGGTAACGAACCACCCCGCACCCGGGAATCGACCCAGTTCCTCGCAAGCATCGCCGCCGCCAGCG
>JAURMS010000307.1 GCA_030830595.1 Gammaproteobacteria bacterium
ACGGTCGGTGTGTTCCAGATCGAGTCGCGTGCGCAGATGGCCATGCTGCCCCGCCTGAGGCCACGCAACTTCTATGACCTGGTCGTCGAGGTGGCCATCGTGCGGCCGGGGCCTATCCAGGGCCAGATGGTCCATCCCTACCTGAGGCGACGTGCGGGACTCGAGGAGGTCAGCTATCCGGGCGAGGCCGTCCAGCAGGTGCTGGAAAGAACCCTCGGCGTACCGATCTTCCAGGAGCAGGTGATGCAGCTGGCCATCGTCGCTGCCGGCTTCAGCCCCGGCGAGGCGGACCAGTTGCGCCGGGCCATGGCGGCCTGGCGGCGCAAGGGTTCGCTGGGGCCCTTCGAACAGAGGCTGGTCGACGGCATGCGCGAGCGTGGCTACGACGAGTCCTTCGCGCGGCAGGTGTTTCAGCAGATCCTGGGTTTCGGCGAGTACGGGTTTCCGGAATCCCATGCCGCCAGCTTTGCCCTGCTGGTCTACGTCTCGGCATGGCTGAAGTGCCATGAGCCCGCCGCGTTCTGCTGTGCCCTGCTCAACAGCCAGCCCATGGGATTCTATGCGCCCGCCCAGCTGATCCGCGATGCGCGCGAGCATGGCGTGGAAGTTCGCCCGGTCGACATCGCCGTGAGTGATTGGGAGTCTACCCTGGAGGCTGCTGCCAACGGGCAGCCAGCACTGCGTATCGGCCTTGGACAGGTAAGCGGATTGTCAGGGGACGCCGGGCGCCGCGTGGTGGCGTTGCGCAGCGAGTCGCCCTACGAGTCCGTCCAGGATCTCGCCCTGCGGGCAGCCCTGTCAAAGCGTGACCTCGAGGCACTGGCCGCGGCCGGAGCACTGGCCGGCCTGACCGGCCACCGGCATCGGGCAGGGTGGCGGGTCAGCGGGGTCGAGAAGCCGCTACCCCTGTTTCCGGTGCCGGTCGCCAACGAGGGCGTCCCGTTGCTGCGTGTCCCCGGGGAAGGGGAGGAACTGGTCGCAGACTACCGCTCGCTGGGTTTCACGCTGGGCCGACACCCGCTGGCACTGTTGAGGCGACGGCTGGATGAACTGGGCTGGTTGCCGCTGGGCGAACTGGCCGGGACTGCGGATGCAAGCGAGGTCAGCGGCGGCGGGCTGGTGATCACCCGCCAGCGTCCGGGTTCGGCAGCGGGCGTCACGTTCGTCACCCTCGAGGACGAATCCGGACAGGTCAACCTGATCGTGTGGCGGCAACTGGCCGAGCGCCAGCGGCGGATACTCCTGGGAGCACGCCTGCTGGGCTTCCACGGCAGGTTGCAGCGACAGGGCCAGGTGCTGCACGTCATCGCCAGCCAGCTGGAGGATCGCAGTCACTGGCTGGGTACGTTGGCCACCGCCAGCCGCGACTTCCGCTAGCTGCCCTCGTCGATGTCGTAGTCGTCGAAGTCGGAGAGCTGCTCTCGCGTCCTTTTCTCCTCGAGGTAGCGCTCGAGCTTGCGCCAGGCCGGGTCCGCAACCGCAACCTTCTGGCCCCGCTTGCGACGTCCCGGCTCGAGATCCTTCATGATCTCGTCAAGGTCGATGTCCTCCGGGCTGGCGGAGTCTTCGTCTTCGCCGTCCTCGTCGTAACCGTCTTCAGTCTTCTCGACCATCGGTGTTTTTGATGAACGCAGCCATCCCTGCGGCGCCCTTATAAAGCCAGTCACGGGGACTTGGCAATAGGGTCTAGCGCACCATCTGGTTGAGCTCGAAGATAGGTAGCAGAAGGGCGAGCACGATCACGAATACGAAGCCACCCATCAGCAGGATCATCACCGGCCCCAGGATGCCCACCGCCGTGTTGACCAGCCCGTCCAGTTCACGTTCCTGGTTGTCTGCGGCCCGCTCCAGCATGGAATCGAGGGCGCCACTCGACTCGCCGCTGGAGATCAAGTGAACCAGCATCGGTGGGAACAGGCGGCTCACCGCGATCGAGCGGGCAATGGCTGCGCCCTCGCGCACCCTGACCGCAGCCTCGTTGATGGCCTCTCGCATGGGCAGGTTGGTCACCACCTCTCCGGAAATCCTCAGTGCGTCGAGAACCGGCACGGCGCTGGCGGTGAGGATGGCGAAGGTGCGCGAGAAGCGCGCCGCATTGTTGCCCCGGGTCACGCGGCCGATCAGTGGGAGGCGAAGCTTGATTCGGTCGAAGCGCCGGCGGGTGTCCTCGTTGCGCAGGGAGGCCCGCGCCGCATAGGCGACCGCCACCGCAACGAGGGCTATCAACCACCACCAGTCGCGAATGAAGTCGGACAGCCCGATGAGGATCTGGGTCAGGATGGGCAGCTCGCGCTCACCCGCATCGAAGACCCGCACGACCTCGGGCACGACGTAACCGAGGAGCAAGGCAACGATCCCGAGGCACACCACGGTCAGGAGTATGGGGTAGACCATGGCGTTGCGGATCCGCTGCTGCAGCACCTGGCGGTTTTCGGTGTAGTCGGCGAGCCGCTCCAGCACCTGGTCCAGGTGCCCGGACTGCTCGCCGGCAGACACGGTCGCGCGGTAGATCTCGGGAAAGATCGCCGGAAATGCGGCCAGGCCCTCGGCCAGGGTGCGGCCTTCCACAACCCGTGAGCGCACGCCGGTGAGGACGTTGCGGGTGCGGGCCCTCTCGCTCTGCTGCGACACGGCCAGCAATGCCTCTTCCAGGGGCAGGCCGGAGCGCACCAGGGTAGCCAGCTGGCGGGTCAGCAACGCGAGGTCCATGGCGCTGATGCGGCCACCGAAGGAGATGCCACCCATGCTCCGCGGCTTCTCGTCCGCGACCTCTTCCACGGAGACCGGCAAGAGCCCCTGCTCGCGGAGCAGGGAGCGGACCTGTCGGGCCGAGTCGCCTTCCAGGACGCCGCTGCGCTCCTTGCCGGAGGCGTCGAGGGCGGTGTACTCCCAGGCTGGCATCAGTCCTCGCGCGTCACGCGCATCAGTTCCTCGAGCGAGGTCGTGCCGGCGAGCACCCTCTGGCGGCCGTCATCGCGGATGCCCGGGGTGAGCGTGCGCGCATGGCGCTCCATTTCCATCTCGCCGCGTCCGTCGTGGATCATCTGGCGAATGTGCTCGTCCACCACCAGCAACTCGTAGATGCCGGTGCGGCCGCGATAGCCAGAGCCAGTATCCGACGAGGGACGGTAGAGCTGCGGATTGGGATCACCAGCCGGAATGTTCAGCAGGCGGCGCTCGTAGTCGCCGGCCTGGTAGGGCACCCGGGTGGCCGGGTCGAGCTTACGGACCAGTCGCTGTGCCACCACGCCGATCAAGGTGGAGGAGAGGAGGAATGGCTCGATGCCCATGTCGCGCAGGCGCGTGACGGCGCCCACGGCGGTGTTGGTGTGCAGTGTGGACAGGACCAGGTGGCCGGTGAGGGAGGCCTGCACGGCGATTTGCGCGGTCTCGGTGTCACGAATTTCGCCCACCATCACCACGTCCGGGTCCTGGCGCAGGATCGCGCGCAGGCCTCGGGCGAAGGTCATCTCGACCTTGGTGTTCACCTGGGTCTGGCCGATGCCATCGATGTAGTACTCGATGGGGTCCTCGACCGTCATGATGTTGCGCGAGTCGTCGTTGATCCGCTCGAGCGCCGCGTACAGCGTGGTGGTCTTGCCCGAGCCGGTCGGGCCTGTCACCAGGATGATGCCGTGCGGCTTGTGGATGAGTTCATCCACCATGGCCTGGACGCGCGGTTCCATGCCCAGCTGGGCGAGGTCCAGGCGCCCAGCCTGCTTGTCCAGCAGTCGCAGCACCACGCGTTCGCCGTGCCCGGACGGGATGGTCGAGACGCGCACGTCGACCGCGCGGCCGGCGATGCGCAGGCTGATGCGACCGTCCTGGGGGAGCCTCTTTTCGGCGATGTCGAGGCGCGACATGACCTTGATGCGCGACACCAGCAGTGGGGCCACCGCTCGCTTGGTCTGCAGCACCTCGCGCATGACTCCGTCGACCCGGAACCGCACCATGAGCCGGTTTTCGTAGGGCTCGATGTGGATATCGGAAGCATTTTCCTTGATGGCCTGGGTCAGCACGGCGTTGATCAGCCGGATCACCGGGGCATCGTCCTCGCTTTCCAGCAGGTCAGAGGGCTCCGGGAGCCCCTCGGCCAGGCCAGCGAGGTCGGTCTCATCCTCCATGCCCTCGACGATCGAGCCGGCCTCGCCGGCGCCCCCTTCATAAGTGCGGGCCAGCATCTCCTCGAAGGCAGCCGCCGTGGCGCGCTCGATGATCACCGGCAGGCCGATGAAACGCTTGATTTCCGCCACACCGTTGGGTGAGGCGCCATCGCGATAGACGACGTAGGCCTTGCCCTCGGTCACCGCCCGGATCAGGACCCCGTGGCGGCGGGCAAAGGCAAACGGCACCCTGGGGGCCGGACGAAAGGTGTCTGGTGCGGCGCTCATGGCTTATTGCTCGGGCTGGCCGGCCTCGGTCATTGATTCCATTCCCTCGGTGGGCACAGCAGGCAGTTCCGGCAGCAGGGGCTGGGCCTCGCTCGGCATCAGGGACACGCTACCGCGATCCAGCTGCAGGTCACGAATGAAGCGGTATTTCGCATTGGTCTCGAAGGCCGCCTGCTGGGCGTCACGAATGACCCGCGGGCGAATGAAGACCATCAGGTTGGTCTTGGTCTTCTTCACGGAGCGGCTTTTGAACAACTCGCCCACCAGCGGAATGCTGCCGAGCAACGGCACCCTCGACTGGCTGTCGGTCAGGCGGTCCTCGATCAGGCCGCCCAGCACGATCATGCCGCCATCGTCCACCAGCACGCGTGTGGTGATTGTGCGCTTGTTGGTGATCAGGTCTTCATTCGACACCTGCGCCGCGGCAGCAGCAATGCCGGAGGATTCCTGTTCGATCTTGAGCAGGATGGTGTCCTCGTCGGTGATCTGCGGCGTGATCTTGAGGATGTTGCCCACTTCCTTGCGCTCGATCGTGGTGAACGGGTTCACGCCGGGAATGTTCGATCCTGTGTTGGAAAAGGAGCCGGTCTTGAACGGCACTTCCTGGGCCACCTTGATCTCCGCTTCCTCGTTGTCGAGGGTGATGACCGAGGGCATCGACACGACGTTGGTGTCGCCGTCGCTCGAGAGGGCCCTGAGGATGGCCGCGAAGTTCGTGCCGCTGTCCTGAACTCGGCCGGCAGCCACCGTAAAGCCTCCTGGCGCTGCGGCCGCCGCGGTGGCGATGTTCCCCGACTCGACCGCGCCCACGCCCGCAGCCACGTCGGACAGGGATACGCCAGCGATGGGCTGGTTGAACAAGCCGACCAGGAAGTTGTCCTTGGAGCCGTCGATGACCCAGTTGACGCCCAGGTCGCGGGCCGCGTCGGTCGAGACCTCCACCAGCATCGCTTCGATCATCACCTGCGCCCTGCGGATGTCGAGGCGGTCGACCACCTGCATCAGGGAGCGCATGATCTTGGGCGGCGCGGTGACCACCAGCGCGTTGGTGTCGGGTTCGGCCCAGATGTTGATGGAGCGATCTGCCCCGGCTGCGGCACTGGCGCCGGCCTGTCCGCCGCCCGCGGCTGCCACGGCCGCACCCTGGGCCTGTTCCTTGAGCTTGACCGAGATCTTCTCGGCATCGGCATAGCGCAGGTAGCGGACCTGGGTATCGCCGCCCGCCTCGAGTGGCGTATCGAGGTGGGCGATCAGGGTCTTGATACGCAGCCGCTGCGAACCCTCCCCGGACAGCAGCACGCTGTTGGTGCGCTCATCCGCGACGACCTGCGGGGCACCGCCCTCGCTGATGGTGGGGGCCAGGGCGTTGATGACCCTGACGATCTCGGCCGAGGAGGCGTGCTCCAGGCGGATCACGTCGATTTCCTGGTCGCCAGCCTGGTCGATGCGCTCGACGATGCGCACCATCCTGTTCACGTTGGCGGCTCGGTCGGAAATGATGAGCATGTTCGAGGCCGGGTGCGCCGCGAGGTGCCCGTACTGGGGGATCAGGGGTCGCAGGA
>JAURMS010000308.1 GCA_030830595.1 Gammaproteobacteria bacterium
CCAGAGGGTCAAGGCCGTCCCCGCATTTTCCCGCACCGAGCAGAACCTGCCGGGCAGCCCGATCAGCCTGCGCGTTACCCACACGCTGCAGCCTACAGCGGGCGGCCAGGCGGCAGGACTCCTCTCGGCCATCATCGCAGGCAGCACGTTGGGCCTGACCCCGCTGGTCATCACCAGTAATCTGGTGCTGAGCTACGAGGTCTCGGTGAATGGCAAAGTGCTGCTCCGCCGCGACTTCGAGCGCGCCTTTACGCGCGCCCAGAACATGTGGGCCATGCAGAACGACCCCACCTACGGCCTGGGTGAGGAAGGCCTCGCATGGGCCATTGAGACCGCAACCCAGTTCGCTGGCGCGGCGGCTGATCATCCCGCCCTCGCCGAGCTGGCCGAGGAATACCGGTTTTACTTCGCCGCCGAAAGGTAACCCTACCGGACGAACCGGAAGTCCGCAGAGAGCAGCGCATCGCCGAAGGTCACGGTCAAGGTTCTGCAACTGTTGGCATAGCCCTTCGGCACCGCCCAGTTGAACTGCCAATAGCCATCGCCCTGGTTGATCAGCCCGGAAGTGCCCACGTATTCCTCGATCACGTCTGTCAGCGTCGAGGTTGCGGTCACCGAGGTGCAGAGCTGGGTGGTCACGCTCCAGGTCTGAGGCACACTGGTCACGGGGATGCCGTTCTGAGTGCAGCGCCATTTCAGCGGAATCGCCTTGCCCGCGTTCGCCTTGTTCACCATCGGGGCTCGATCGACCGGAGCGAAGAAGCCATCGCATGAGATCGCACTCACTGGGGTCGTCACCCTCTGGCTGGCTGTGCCCTCAGACTCCGAGTAGCCAGTGTCGCCACTGTAAGCCGCATTCAGCGACTTATCGCCCTCCGGGCCCGCGGTCAGGTCGCAAGAGAAATCGTATTGCCCAGTCGTGGCGCCAGGCGCCAAGGTGGCATCCTCACAGCTGCCATCGCCGGTGACCAAGACCTTGCCCGGCAAGTCGCTACTGACGGATACGCCAGGCGAGGCGGGCGCCTGCGAAGACACGGTGACGGTGCCGGCCACGGTGTAACTGCTGCCACTCGTCACAGGGCTGGGGGCAACGTCTGTGATCTCTGTCGTCGTAGATGCCACGGGAGCAGCGATCCGCATGTTCGGCCCCCCGTAGACGCCCGCCGAACCGGCCGTGTCGGTCGTAAACACCAGCGTGGCGCCGTACTTGTAGTACTGCTCACGAAAAGTGATCCTTGAGTCGGTTCCTCCTGGCCCACCATATCCCCATGCGTTGAGCCCGGTCTGGGTCACTACCCTGTAGGTCGCTCCCTGGACCAGAGTCAGGGGCGTGATTTCCTTAACGACGTACCCCTGTGCGGGCAACGACGGTGACGCCGGAGCGGGGACCATCACGGAAGTGATCAGGGTTCCGTTGTCGGCATAGATGGCCACGGCCTGATCGCCCGAGTAGTTTTCGCTGCATGCTGGGTCGAAATACCAGCCCAAGCCATCAATAGTCAGCGCCTCGTTCACGGTGAAGCGGAGCCCGAGATTGACAGAGTTGCCAGGGTTCTGGCATGTCAGAAGATCACTCGGCGTATTGAAGGCGAGCGTCTCGGCACTGGCCGCGGCTGCCATAGGCACTGACGCAACGAGCAACATCGAGATGGGAAGTGTCAGGCCAAGCAGGTTGTGACTTTTCATTTCCGCGCACCCTGCAAAGCCAGGTGTGTCAGGCGCTTGTTTTTTCAGGAGAGCGTTACAAGGAAGGCTAAAAAACATGGGAAGACATTAGCTGAACGCATCCCCGGGAAGGGAGTGCGCTTGCGAAATAAATTTCTTATTGTCAAAACGCGACGCGGCGGAGCACGCTGCGGGTCGTGAGCGGGCTAGCTGAGCTAACTCTTTGTTTTATATGGCGCGCCCGGAGAGATTCGAACTCCCGACCTCATGGTTCGTAGCCATGCACTCTATCCAGCTGAGCTACGGGCGCGCCGAGCCGCGCACTCTATCATCGCCCAAAGCGGGCCGCCACCATGTGCCAAGTCGGGCCGCCACTGCGGCCTCGAAAGGCCGAAAACAGACTTGGCCCTGAGATGGAAAAAACCTAATTGAGTTAAATACTTAATAGGTACTTTTGGCAATACCCGCAGCGCCGAAAGGCTCTTATAGTGATCCCCTTTGTACCCATTAGGGATCACTCTATGACCCTGTTCGCCCGCGCCACAGCCCTCTTGGGCAGCCTGCTGATGCTGGTCTCGCCGCTGACGGCTCAGGCCAACCAGTCAGCGGGAGTCTACGACCCCTCGCAACTGCTCAGCCTGAACGTCGAATTGTCCGAGCAGGACTACCAGACCATCCGCTACGACGAGACCTTCGATATCGAAGTGCCTGCGGTGTTCTGGGCCGACGGTGAAGCCGAGCGCTTCAACGCCACCATCCGCCGCAAGTCGGCCACCGCCATCGGCGAAAAAGTCAGCTACCGGATGAAAATACAGTCTCGCACCGACGACGCGAGCATCAAGACCTGGCGTGACATCCGGACCCTCAGCCTCGAGAACGGCGATGACCAGGACGTGGTGAGGGAGGGCTTGGCCTGGTACCTGCACCGACTGGCCGGCACGACCGACTACCAGCCAGGCCTCGCCGCCTGGGCCGAGCTGACCCTGCACGTAGTGGTCTCCGGCGTGGATGAATTCGGGCAGCCTTTCAGCTACGTCGATGAGCGGCCCCAGGGCGTCTACGTCAATGTCGAGATGGTCGACAAGCAGTTCCTGAAAAACCGCGGCCTGTGGGTCTCCGACCAGAGCTGGTTGTACAAGCAGGACGACATCGGGCTGCCCGAGCTCAAGGATTGGCCGCTGGATGATGAGGTGGCTGAATTTCCCAGCCCCGCCTACGAGGCACTGTCTTACTCGCCCTTCCAGGCCGAGGTGAAGGTGCGCAAGCGGGTGGTGAACCCCACCCCTTCCGACAGCGTGCTCCAGCAGGACCTCGAAGGCTGGATCAACATGGAAACGCTGCTTCGCCTCGGCGCCGTCAACGCCTATACGGCCAACCCGGACGAGCTGTTCAACAAGGGCAAGAACTTCTATTGGGCCGACTTCAGCGGCACCGGCGACGACCGCAGGCTTTATTTTCCCTGGGACCTCGACTCCGTCATTCGCGGCACTTCGTCAGGAATCTATGCCACGGTCGAGCAAGGCCGCCGAAAGAGCACCGTTACCCAGCACCCTTATCAGTCGGTGATCCTGAACCATCCCACCTACCGGGCTCAGTTCAATACGATCATGCAACAGCTGCTGGATGGTCCCATGTCCGTCGCCGCGGTCCACGCGTTTCTGGATCAAGCGGAGGCCCTGCTGACGCCCGCGCTGTTGGCGGATCCGAATGCGAAGATCGGCTCCACACCAGAAGCCGTTGCCGGGTACTTCTCGTCCCTGCGGGCCTGGATCGTGGACCGTCATGCCAACGTGCAGTCGCAGCTGACGGCCAACGGGCCGCCTGCCCCGCGCAGCTGGTAGGCGCGGTCGGTTAACATCCCCGCATGGACAGCGGGGATGTCGACTACGAAGTCATAGTGATCGGTGGCGGCGGGGCCGGCATGGCCGCCGCCATCGAGTCGAGCCGCGCTGGTGCGCGGACCCTTCTCGTCGAATCAGACCGCAAGCTTGGCGGCTCTACTGCCCTGTCGGGCGGCGTGTTTTACGCTGCCGGCACCTCCCTGCAGCGAGCCTGCGGCATTGATGACACGCCCGAGGCACAGTTCCGCTATTACATGAACGTCAACCAGCACAAGCTGGAGGCAGGCGTCGTGTATCGCCTGTGCCAGCACAGCGCGCCCACCTTCGAGTGGGCCAGCGCCTCGGACGGAAAACCCTTCCACCCCAACGGCGAACCGAATGCGGTGTCCTACTACGCCCCGCCGTTCATGGCCGGACTCCGCGACACGGTGCAGTTCCTCGCCTATTGCCCGAAGGACCCGGATGAGAAGACCCGCCTGTCTCCGGTGCGGGTCGCCCTCGTGCCGCCGAAGACGACCCTGTTGGCGACCACGGACACTTCGGTGGCCGCCGATCGCTCCATCGTGACGGAGGTCGACCCGGCTGGTGGGTCCCGGATCGTGGAGTCGTGGACGCCCAACGCAGACCGGGGTGAACGGGGCCGGCATGTCTTCCGATGCCCCCCGAGCGCGAAAAAACGGGTGGTCTGGGTCAGCCTCGAGATCCAGGACAGCTGCGGTGACGACTGCACCTTCGTGACGATGATCGGAAAGACCCGATCCGGTCGGCCCAAGACCCATGTCTGGAAGATCCCGCTCCTGGATGTCGAGTTCCAGAAACGCTGGGTCTCCGTCGAGGCCATCGCCGGCGACCTGTACCAGATCGAGTCGATCGAGATCACCTCCTTCGAAGGCTTCTACCGCAACCTCAACCTC
>JAURMS010000309.1 GCA_030830595.1 Gammaproteobacteria bacterium
ACCCCGCTGCTGCTCGGATTCGCGCTGATCGACGCTGTCGGGCAGGTAACCCTGTTTACCGACCCTGCCAAGATTCCTGATGGTTTTGCCGCGCACGTAGGCGAGGGCGTCACAGTATGCCCAGAGGATGCCGCGCCAGAGGCGTTTCGCCAGCTCAAGGGCAAGCGGGTCCTGGCAGATCCCGATACCGCAAACGCATGGTGCCAGCTGTCACTTGCTGCCGCTGGCGCAGAGCTGGTGGCCGCTCAGGATCCGGTCATCATGCCCAAGGCTTGCAAGAATGAGGTCGAGGTCAGTGGCATGCGCGCAGCCCATCGTCGAGACGGCGCTGCGGTGTGTCGCTTCCTGGCTTGGCTGGATGGGGAAGTGGCGGCAGGCCGGCTGCACGATGAGGCCGTCCTGGCTGACAAGCTGTACGAGTATCGCTCTGCTGATCCGCTGTTCCAGGAAACGAGTTTTGACACCATCTCGGCCAGTGGCGCGAACGCCGCGCTGGCCCACTACCGCCACTCGGACACCAATCCGGGCCGCCCTGCCATGGACAGCATTTATCTCGTGGATAGCGGCGGCCAGTATCTGGATGGCACCACGGACATCACCCGCACGGTGGCTATTGGCGAGCCCGATGCCGAGCGGCGACGGATGTTTACGCTGGTGCTGAAGGGTCATATCGCGCTGGATCTTGCGCGCTTTCCGAAGGGTACGACGGGTACGCAACTGGACGTGCTGGCCCGGCAGTTCCTCTGGCAGGCGGGCTTTGATTACGACCATGGAACGGGGCATGGGGTAGGTTGCTTTCTGAGCGTTCATGAGGGGCCGCAGCGCATTGGGAAGGCGTGGAATGCGGCCGATCTCCGGCCTGGCATGATCATCAGCAACGAGCCGGGTTACTACAAATCTGGAGCCTATGGCATCCGCTGCGAGAACCTGGTGCTGGTCACCGAGTCGCACGGTTCCGGTGAAACGCCGATGTATGGTTTTGAGGCGATCACCCTGGCGCCGTTCGACGCTCGTTTACTGGATATCGGGCTCATGACTCAAGGCGAGTTGCAGTGGCTCAACGCTTACCATGCCCGGGTCGAGGCAGAGATTGGCCCGCTGCTGGATAGCCAGACACGAGACTGGTTGAAGGCGGCCACCCGGCCTCTTGAGGCTTGAGGTCGACTGATGCGCCGACGGTCTTTTCTGCAAGCCTTTCCGGCTCTCGGTGTTCTCCTCTCTGGCAGCAAGTCCAGGGCCGGCGAGCCTGATCGGTCCTCTTCGGGTCAAGGCCTGTTGCTAACCACCTGGGGATTCGGGTTGGAAGCCAACGAGGTGGCCTGGAAGACCCTGCGGTCCGGGGGCAGTGCGCTCGACGCTATTGAACAGGGTATCCGGCATTGTGAACTGGATCCGGCCGAGCGCAGCGTAGGCCTGGGCGGACGGCCAGATCGCGACGGCATCGTCACCCTTGACGCCTGCATCATGGATCATCTGGGCAATGCGGGATCCGTTTGCGCCATGCAGGGAATAGCGACCCCGATCTCGGTGGCACGTGCCGTGATGGAGAAAACCCCCCACATCATGTTGGCGGGGGCTGGGGCGCGCCAATTTGCCATCGAACAGGGCTTTCAAGTCCAGGACTTGCTGGTTGAGGACAGTCGCCGGGAGTGGCAGGACTGGCTGAAAGATGCTCGCTATCGGCCAATCGCCAACATCGAGAACCACGACACCATCGGCATGCTGGGACTGGACGCCGACGGTCATCTTGCCGGTGGTTGCTCGACCTCGGGGATGGCTTTCAAGCTGCACGGCCGGGTAGGGGACAGTCCAATCATCGGTGCCGGTTTATACGTCGACGGCGCCGTAGGCGCCTGCACGGCGACGGGACACGGGGAGGAGGTCATGCGCACGGTGGGGGCTTTTAGGGTCGTTCAGGGCATGTCCCTCGGCCTGTCACCGCAAGCGGCCTGCGAAAGGGCGGTAGAGGCCATCGCCAACTTTTTTCAGCGCCGCGGCAAGGACTGGTCGGATACCCAGATTGGCTTCATCGCCGTGAACAAGCAAGGTGATGTCGGGGCCTATGCCCTTCGGTCCGGGTTCAATTACGCGCTTAAAACCGAGTCTCGCGAGGGGCTCCTCCCCGCTGACTCCCTGCTGGGTTAGCCTCGACGTCGGGACTGGGCAACAATAATAGGTAGCTGTGTGGTCCACTGACTTTTCAGGGGCGAAAATACTGTTACCTTAGCGCTCACCTGTCATATAAAACGAGGGAGGGGACGTGTTGCGCTTGTCTGCTGTTCGAGCCGTGGTGGCTCCGCTGTTAGTTCTTTTATTGTCAAATGCGGATGCCGCGCCGCCGGTGGTCAAGGACCTCCCGGTAGACGCGAGCCCCAGGGCGGTAATGCGGGATGACCTGGTCGTGTATCACCCCGCCACAGCGCCCCCCACCTATCTTGATCACGGGGCGCCTGGTGACTCGGTGGGGGATGTCAGGATTTTTCACTTCACCGGCACGACTGGCGACGGCGCGCCCGTGGTGATGGACTGGATCATGACCACCACCGGGCTGGACAGTGCGGAGCTCGGAGTCGAGTCCCGGGTAACGCTGGGGGTTTTTTCCTTTTCCGGCCAGGATGAGGACCAGATTCTCCTTGAGGGGGTCGGGCTCTATCCGGATGCTGACAGTACCTTTGTGCCCAACAGCGTGCTGGTTCGGCCCATCATTGGAGGCAGTGGTCGTTTCAAGGGCGCCTCCGGGCAGGTGACCTCGGTGCATCTCGAGGATGGCTCCTGGATGCACGCTTTTGAGCTCGATGATCAGAGCCATCTGGGGCGATCGCCCTGACGGCACTGGCTGGACCCACGGCCGATGTCAGTCGTGCCCAGGGTCTATTGATGGGGCGTCTGGCCGACGTCGACGGGCCCGCCACGGTCTGGGTCGCTTACGCGAGGGCTGGCGGCGTCACTACAACTAGACCCGGCCAATTAGGGTGGCTGCGGAAGTCCGCAGGCTTCCTCAGAAACCCCCAACAACACGCGGGAATCGGCGCGATCTGGCAAGGAAAAACCCCAACCGCGAACGGTTGGGGTTTTGTGATTGGTGGAGGCGGCGGGAATTGAACCCGCGTCCGCAAGTCCTACGCTACAGGATCTACGTGCGTATCCACACCTATTGATCTCGCCTCATGCTACCCGGTGGGCGGGGAAGACAAGAAGCCAGCTAAAGAGCGTTTTAGCGGAGCCGGCCCTCAGCACACCGGTACCGCGATCCTGTGAGCGCGTCCCCCGATTTGACCGCACAGGCACGAGTCAGTCGGAGGTTAGGCGGGATTAAGCCGCCAGAGCGT
>JAURMS010000310.1 GCA_030830595.1 Gammaproteobacteria bacterium
GACCTGGAGGGCAGGCTCACGGCGCAAACAGAGGTCAGGCTCCTGTTTCTGTCCCGGATCCTCGAGGAGAAGGGGATCATCCGTGCCATCGACACACTCGTCTGCCTCACCGGGCTTCTGCCTGGGCGCAGACTCGTTTTGGTGGTGGCGGGTGACGGGGAAGACCTGCAGGCAGCAAAATTGCACGCGGAGCGTGTGTGTCCGGGGAAGGTCAGGTTCGTCGGTTTTCTGGAGGATGATGCAAAGCGGAGTATTCTTGCCGACTGTCACCTGATGCTCTTCCCGACCGCCTACGGGGAGGGCCTGCCTAACTGCATTCTTGAGGGCATGTTGTTTGGGCAGCCCATCGTTTCACGCCGGGTTGGGGCGATTCCGGATGTGGTGGTGGATGGGGTCAATGGATTCCTGACTGACAGCCTCGATCCTGCCCGGCTGGCGGAACTGTGCGCGCGGATCCTGTCGGATCAGGACACTTTCAGTTCCATGGCGCGAACCAACCGCGCCGTGGCGCTCGAGCGCTATACCAATGAGGCTGTCAAGGAGCGTTTACTTGGCTACTATCGGGACATCCTCGGGCAGGACCCGGGGTTTCTGCCGAGAAACACTTGACTAGCCCCGTCGCAGGGTCCGGCGTCTCTGCGACGCATGCGGGTGCAGCCTGGCCCTCGGCCAGGCAGGGCTGGTATGCCACCATCCTCCTGACGTTCGCCTATACGGTGTCTTTCATTGACCGGCAGGTCCTTAACCTGTTGGTCACGCCCATTCAGGTGGATCTAGGCCTGACGGATACCCAGATCAGCCTGCTGCAGGGGATGGCTTTCGTCCTGACCTATGTACTCATGAGTGTGCCGCTGGGTCGCTGGGTGGATCGGTCCAGCCGTGTCGGGATCCTGGCTGTGGGCGTTGCTGCCTGGAGCGTCGCCACCATGGCCTGCGGGGCGGCGCGCGGTTACCTTCAGTTGGGCCTGGCTCGCATGGGGGTGGGTGCTGGGGAGGCGACCGTCACGCCGGTGGCCTGGTCCCTGCTGGCCGACTACTTTCCGCCGGACCGCCTGGCCCGGCCGGTCAGCGTGTTCCTGATGGGTCCCTATCTGGGTGCCGGGCTTGCCCTCATCCTTGGGGCCGAGGTCATCGAGTGGACGCGAGGCGTGGAGAGTATGACCCTGCCGTGGGTGGGCGAGGTCCGCCCCTGGCAATTGACCTTCATCATCGTGGGCGCGCCGGGACTCCTGCTGGCTGCGATGCTGCTGACCATCCGCGAGCCGGTTCGTCGCGGGACACTACAGGCTGTCCCCACAGGCGCGGTGCCGTGGCCGGTGGTGTGGCAGCACGCTTGGCGACACCGCAGGGTGTATTTCGCCTTCCTGGTCGGCGTGCCTTTCAACGTGGTGCTGTTGTACGGGCTGCAGTCCTGGGTGCCCACTTTCCTGGTGCGCGTCCACGAGTGGGACCTGCCGCTGGCGGGGCGAGCCTACGGGGTCGTGGCCCTGGTGTCTGGCTCCGCGGGCGTGCTGGCAGGGCCGGTGGCAGCCCGCTGGCTCGCGTCGAGGGGCCGGGCTGATGCCCCGCTCAGAATTGCGGCCTGGTCCGCAGGGCTGGCCTCCCTGAGCGCGATTGCGGGCGTGCTGCAGCCCGATGCCTGGCTTTCACTCGCCCTCATCGGGGTGGCGAGTTTCTGGATCACCTTCCCCTTCGCGCTGATCACCGCGGCGCTCCAGCGCGTCACCCCCAACGAGATGCGCGGGTTGGTGGCCGGGGTCTACGTGGTGATGGTCAGCGTCATGGGCCTGGGTCTCGGCCCCACCTTGGTGGCGGTGCTCACGGACAACGTGTTCCAGGACCCGGCGGCGGTAGGCAAGTCGCTGGCCCTGATGTTTGCCGGAGTGGGCCCCCTGGCCGTGCTCCTGCTGGCCAGCGGCATGAGTTCATATGCCGCCACCCTGCGAGAGGTGGAGTCGGCGCAGTGAGGCCCTATTCGGCCTCGTCGAGGTCGGCCTGCAGGTCGCGGGTGAATTCGGCAGTCATGTAGTCAATCGAAACCGGGAGTTCTACCTCCAGACGGGGCAGGTGCTGCAGCGCCACCGTGATATGGCGAGTGGTACAGGCCAGCAGGTGGCCGCCACGCTGGCGGTCCTCCGTCAGGAAATGCAGGTGCAGGCCCGGCACCGTGAGGTCGGCCATGAAGTTCGGCGTGACATATCCGGCCATGGTTCCACTGCACGCGTGGAAATCGAACTCCGGCTGCTCCCGGGCGACCTCGACCAGCGGCCGGTAGCTGTCCTGGCGGGGCACCGAGCGGGTGCGCACGTGCGCAAACTGCCCGTCGATACGCACCGCATAGATCAGGTTCGGCGAGGGAATCATCTGCTGCAGGCGACGTTGCAGGCCCGCCAGGTCCAGCTGTTCTTCGAACGTCTCTACGGTGTCGGCAGAAAAGAAATTCACGCAGGCGTAGGGCGTAGCGGTGCCCGCCGGCACCGCGTAGGCCTGTCCGTCAGCCCTTAGCTGATAGACACGACCTTCAAGCATGACCAGTTCGCCGTCCAGGTCATTGAAGGTCCCCAGCCCGAAATCACCGTGCTCGGCCAGCGAGGCTACCGTTCGATCCTCGCGGTAGATGCCCTCCACCAGTGCCTTGACCGGTGCACTGACGAACAGGGCCCGCCGGCGGGACTCCCTGGTTTCCCTCACCCCCGTCCTCAGCGTCCGTCTACCGAGAAGGCCAGCAGTACGTTGCCGGGAAGGTGCCCGAAGATTCCGTAGCCCGAATTGATGTAAAGCATGCCGTCGTAGACCACCGGGCCGGGGCCGCCCATCGAGCCGCCCCTGGCCACCAGGCCGGAGAGGGTCTTGATATCCACCCGACTGTCGAATTCCCAGACCACCTTGCCGGTGGCGGAGTCGTAGGCGCGAATCATCCCGTCCAGGTGCCCGGCAAAAATCACCCCGGGAATCGTGGTGGGGGCGGCGAGGATCCCAGGGTTGCAGAACGGCTCGTTGTTGCAACGATCGGGCGGGATGGACTCCCACAGGACCTTGCCGGACACCGGATCCAGGGCGTAGAGCCCAGGCTGCGGAGGACCGTCATAGACCTTGCCGTCTCCAGCATCCTTCAGGTCGGCCACGGGCGCATAAAGACGCTCGCTGTCTGCGGTCATGCCCCACTGGATGCCGCCCTGGATGCTGCCGCGTCCGAGCTGCGTTCGCCACAGGGTGCCAGCCTCGGGGCTGGCCAGGTCCACCGCCATGGCGGACCCGTCCTTGCTGCCGATAAGCACCAGTTGGCGCTCGTCAAGGGTATCAAAGCGAACCAGGCCGGCACCGAGGTCCAAGTCCGGGCCCGCATCCTCCGGGCAGGTTTCCACGCCAAGCATGCAGCCTATGTTCCAGGCGTCTCCCTCGAAGGCCTGCCAGTGCCATTTGATGGCGCCCGTGCCGAGATCCAGCCCAATGACTGAATTGGTGTAGGCCGTGGTGGGCTGGGAATAATTGTTTCCAGTGGTAGCGAAGACCACGCCACGCTTCGTATCCAGGGTGAGGGGCGACCACACAGCGCCACCGGAGGGACCAAACAGTTGGGTGCCGTTGCTGGTCTTGCGAGTCGGCGCGGGCTCCTCGCTGACGGTGAAGGTCTTCCACTTCTGTTCGCCGGTCGCCGCGTCGAGGGCCACCACCGAGCCCCTGAACTGGCAGCAGGGATAGTCGCCATCGACCATCGCCTCTTCCAGCGAGGACACCGGAACGTACAGCACGCCGTCGTGATAGACCGACCCGCCCGTCATGGTGGCGTTGGCGTTATCGTCGGCGCGCACTTGCCAGACAAGTTTGCCGGTGAGGGCCTCCACCGCGTACACACGGCCGATCAGGTCGCCGAAGAAAGCCAGCGGCGCTTCGCCCGGTGAGGCGAGCAGGACCGGGGTGCGCACCTCTGCAGAGGCTCGGAAGGTCCAGCGTACGCAACCGGTGGCGGCATCCAGCGCATAGACGGTGCCATCCTGACTGCCGGTGTAGAGGGCGCCGTAGCCCAAGGTGGGCTGCGACCGAGCCCGGATGGCGCCGGGGTAACCCAGCGCCCACTTCAATTTGAGTCGTGGCACTTCCGCAGCGGTGAGGCCGGCCATCTCGGCGGGAATAAAGCGGCTGTTATCCTCCTGGAAACCCCATCCGTCGATGCCCGGGACGGCAGCCGCATCGAAGCGTGCTTCCTCGGCGCCACAAGACGGCGGTGGGGCAGGGGGACGGTAGTCCGCGAACGAGATGCCGGTCAGGTATTCGGCGATCTCACGGCGCTGTTCTTCGCTGAGGGCAGACGCCTGAGCCTGCATGATGCCGGCGTTCATGGCGTGCAGGACCGCATCAGGCGGCAGGAACTGCAGCAGGGTCTTGCTGGGTGCCTTGGCCGCCAGCCCGGAGTGACAGGCGGCGCAGTGCTGCTCATAGAGCGCCGCACCGGAGGCCGCCCCGGCCTCGGCGGACGGCGCGGCGTCTGCCGACCAGGCGGAGGGCGAGAGCATGCATAGCGAGAGCAGGGTGACCGTCAGGCGCATCGAGTACATGTTTACCTCGTGGGTCGTTCCAGCAGCAGGAACACTTTACTGTCAGATTAAAGGATCAGGCAAACGGGCCGCCTTACTGCAGCCCGAGGCGGTGAATCAGGATTGCTGCCCGTTGGGCTGCAACGGGCAGGGAAGACAGGTAGAACAACTCGTCTGGCGAGTGCGCACCCTCCCCATAGCCGCCCAGGCCGGCCAGGGCGTCGGTATGGGGCGCAACGAAGGAGATGTCGGCGGCGCCGCGCCGTGCAGGGTCAAAAGCCGGCATCGGCTTGCGTCCTAGCGCCACGTTGATGTCCGAGAGCATCAACCGTAGACGTTCGTTGCCCTCGGTCGGGGCCATGGCGGGGTAACTGTCGTTGAAGCTGATCGTTGCATCCGTGTGGGGCAGGTGACGCGCCACCACCTGCTGCATGGCCTCACGGGCGCGCTGGGTTTGATCCTCGGACAGCGTCCGCAAGCCGCCATGGACCACCACCCTCGACGGGACGACGTTGGTCTTGCCGTAGGCGGTGCCTCGGGAGCCTTCCGGGTCGTAGCTGACTTCCGTGCCACCCAGAATGGTGCCGGCGTTGAAGGTCAGGTAGCGCTCGCCGCGGACCTCGTCATAGAAGCCGTTGAGGATGCGGGAGGCCTCGAAAATGGCGCCTGCACCGGTGGACTCGCTGAAGATGCCGGCCGAATGCGCCTGCTTGCCGGTGACCTCCAGCACCCAGTCGCTGGAGCTGCGACGGGCCACGGTCGCCCATTCCTCGCCGTCTTCCCGTATGCCGGACTCGAACCCGAGGGCCACGTCGGCCCAGTGGCCCGCCTCGATAAGGTGTCGACGCGACTCGGCGAGGGGCTCGCCCGGGCTCTCCTCGTCGCCAGTGAGCACCACCGTAATCTGCAGCCCCTCGAGCAGGCCCTGTGCGGCCAGCCCCCGCAGGGCATGCAGCAGGATCACGTTCCCGGATTTCATGTCGTAGACGCCCGGCCCGCGGGCGACGTCACCGTCTACCGTGTAAGCCTGGAAGCTGTCATCGGCCTCGTACACGGTGTCGAGGTGCCCGATCAGGAGCACCTTACGGCCGCGGTCTCCGGCGTGGCGAGCAATCAGGTGTCCCCCGCGCTTCATGGCAGGCGCCTGTTCGACCCATTCGGTCACGAAGCCGATGGCTTCAAATTCACGGCCCAGTCGCTCGCCGACCCGCCGAACGCCTTCGGGGTTCAGCGTGCCGCTGTTGATGTTGACGGTCTCCTCGAGAATCGCCTCGGCCTCGCCTGCATGCTCCTGTATCCAGTCGGCCAGGCTCCTTTCCTCGACGGTCAGCGGCGCCTCGGCAACAGCCCATGGGGTAATCAGGCAGGCGGTCAGGAGGAGCACCGCACGGCTTTCGATGAATTTCATGGATCACTTCTGTATCAAGGAGTTGGGCGTTCCACTATAATGCCTCCAGTGGTGCGGTGCCGCTTCCCCCGGCCCCGCGCCGAATCCCAACTGGCCGCACAATGCGACTGGAGCCAAGGTCAAGGCCATGAGCGCCAAGCTTAGAGAATTGCTCGCGTCGAGCCCCCTGTCCGGCACTAACGCCGCCTACGTCGAAGACCTTTACGAACGCTTTCGGGAGGATCCAGGTTCGGTCCCGGCGACCTGGCGGGATTATTTCCGCTCCCTGGGTTCCGCGACCGGCGCGCCCCCGGGGGCCCCTCGTGCAGGAGCCGCCCCGCTGGAGGATGCCGAGGCCGAGGCCATCCGCAAGCAGGGGGCGGTTTCGCGCCTCATCCAGATCTACGCCAACCGTGGCCACCTGGTGGCGGATATCGATCCGCTCGGAATGATGCACCGGCCCCTCCCCAAGGTGATGGAACTCGGTTACCTGGGCCTCAACGAGGCCGACCTCGACCGTGATTTCTTCACCGGTAGCCGGACTCCCGGGATCCCCTCGCGGCTCAGGCTGCGGGAGATCGTCGACAGCCTGAAAAAGATCTACACCGGGACCATCGGCGCCGAGTTCGCCCACGTCTCCAACACCGAAGAGCGCCTGTGGTTGCAGGACCGCTTCCAGGAAGGGCGGCTCAACCACCAGTTCACGCCGGATGAACAGGTCAACATCCTGTGGCAGCTGACTGCTGCGGAGGGGCTCGAGCGCTACCTGCACACCCGTTACGTTGGCCAGAAGCGCTTTGGCCTGGAGGGTGGCGATGCCCTGATCCCCTTGCTGGACGACCTGGTGCAGCGCTGTGGCGCCGGCGGCGTCGAGGAAATCGTCATCGGCATGGCCCACCGTGGGCGGCTGAACGTCCTGGTGAACGTGCTGGGCAAATCGCCTGCCGAACTGTTCTCCGAGTTCGAGGGCACCTACGACACGACTGCGCTCAAGGGCTCCGGCGACGTCAAGTATCACAAGGGATTTTCCGCAGACCTCAAGACTCCGGGTGGCAACGTGCACACCGCGCTGGCCTTCAACCCCTCGCACCTGGAGGTGGTCAACCCCGTGGTGGAAGGGTCGGTCAGGGCGCGCCAGGACCGGCGCAGCGACAAGGTCGGATCCAGCGTCGTGCCCGTGCTCATCCACGGTGACGCCGCCTTTGCCGGCCAGGGCGTGGTCATGGAAACCCTGCAGCTGTCTCAGGCTCGTTTCTACAGCACGGGCGGCACGGTGCACCTGATCATCAACAACCAGGTGGGCTTCACCACCAGCGAGCCCAGGGACGCGCGCTCCACGCTGTATTGCAGCGACGTCGCGAAAATGATCGAAGCGCCGATCTTCCACGTGAATGCTGACGACCCCGAGGCGGTGGTCTACGTCGGACGCCTGGCCCTGGAATACCGTCAGCGCTTCCACAAGGACGTGGTCATCGACCTGGTCTGCTATCGCCGTCACGGCCACAACGAGGCCGACGAGCCGGCTGCGACCCAACCGCTCATGTACCAGGTGATCCGGCAGCATCCCACGGCCCGGCAACTCTACGCCGACGGCTTGGTCTCCGCCGGGGTGGTCGATGCCGCCTTCGTGGCGGACATGGTCCAGCGCTATCGGTCCGGCCTGGAAGAGGGCCTGCCGCAGGCCCGGGCCTTCGTGGGCACTTCCGGCAATCGCTTCACCGTGGACTGGACCCGACACCTGTCTGCCGACCCGGTCGAACAGGCCGATTCCGGCGTTCCCGTCGCGGCGCTCAGGGAGATCGGTGCCAAGCTGTCCGAGCTGCCGGCCGGTTTTACGCTGCACCCGCGGGTGGCGCGGGTGGTCGAGGGCCTCACCGACCGCTCCCGGCTGCTGCGCCACTCCTGGGTGATGGACACCGCCACCGTGGAGGGGGGCAATGCGGGGA
>JAURMS010000311.1 GCA_030830595.1 Gammaproteobacteria bacterium
GCTCCCCTTGAGGTCCAGTCCATCCTCACGGCTGATGCTGACTGCCGGGATGGCGCTGGAACCGTTAAGCGTGCCAGCAAACCCGCCGGACACGTTGTTGTAGATGACGGCTGCACTGCCACCGCCATTGGCTACTGCCGCCACCTTTTCAGCAAACGAGTAGGTGCCGCGCTCGCAAAGTACCACCTTGCCCGACCAGCTCCCGCTGGTACCGCAGAGCCCGCCGTCTACCAGCCCACCGCTTCTAGCGACTTGGTTAGATCCGTCGATATTGGCCGCGATCGACGAGGTGGCGCCCACCGACACGCTTGAGACTTTGAAGGGTGTAGTGGACAGGACGGAAACGCCGGGGGCTGAAATTTCGACATCGGAATTCTGCTGCGAGAAAGAGGCGCGGGCCCTGTTGGCGTCCACGGCAGCAACAGAGACCACCGAGGCATAGCCAGCCGGATAGGAGACAGTGCGGTTGCCGGCGTTACCGGCGGCAGCAATGGGTAGTACCCCTTTGTCATACGCAGCCTGAAAGGCAGAGTTTTCTACGGAGCTGCCTTGAGAGCCCCCAAGGCTCATATTGACCACCAGCTTGTCGCTGCCTGCTGCGCTTTGGCAGCGATTGAGCGCGTCCACCAAGCCAGAGGAGTAGCTCCAGCCACAGCCCGCGCCATCAAACACCTTGAGGATATGCAGCTTGAGCAGGCCATTGGAGTTGACGCCGATCACGCCTGAACCGTTGTTCAGCGCGGCAATGGTGCCTGCCACGTGAGTACCGTGACCGCAGCTGTCATTGTCCCATCCTGCGGGGTAGCCGGTGACGTTGTTATCCTGCAGGTCCTCGTGCGCCCGCGAATAGCCCGAATCGATGATGCACACCATGGCCCCGTTGCTGGCGTTCGAGACGCCAAACACGGCGTCGTCCGCCTGGACCATGCCGATTCCGTAGGGGGCATTTTGGGCCAGTGGGTAGCGTCGTGGATCCACTTCGACCAGTTCTACGTTGCGGTTGCGGCGCAGGGCCTCGACGGCCTTGTCCGGCAGATAGGCGGCAACCGAGCGTTGCGGTCCCAGCTCCAGTGCGATGCGGCCTCCGACTGCGGCAATGGCGCGCTGCGCCTTGCCGAGGTCGCGGAACTTGACGAGGTAACGCCCGTCCTCCGACAGTTCGGCGGCGCTGGCCGAGGAAGTGATGCCGCCTAGAAGGCTGGTGGCAAGGACGGTAGCAACGACTCGGCTCAGGACGGTCATGACGGGCTCCCCCGGAACTCTCCACAAAAAGGATCCCGAGGGTAGCAACCGTGGCGTGGGCTCACCGTGCGAGCCCCCGCAAAATTTCCTGTCGTCGATCGCTTATGTCAAAGTTCGGCTTGCACTTTGCTGCGCAGGGCAGCGATCTCGGCTTGCCTTCCGCGGTCCGCCAACTCTCGTCCCGGACGGGGTGTGGCGCTGGCGGCCCGATCCAGGTGGGCCAGTGCGTCGCGGTACTCGCCCTCCTCGTAGAGGAACTCGGCATAGAAGTAGTTGGGGTCGATGCCACCGGGATTCAGTTCCAGCGCCTTCTTCAGCATCTTGCGGGCCTTGTCGCCGTCACCGAAGCCCAGCGGGAAGCCCGGTACCTTGAAATACAACGTGCCGAGGCTGGTGTAGGCAGAACCGTCCAGCGCGCGTGGGTTGATGTCGATGGCCCGCTCAAGGTGCTTACGCGAGCGCTTGGCCAGCGACAGTGCACCCAGTCCGCCAGCAGCACCCGCCTGACTGCTTTCTACGATCGCCAGCCAGATCAGGGGCTCGGCCTGTCCCGAGTGACGGTCACTGAATGACTGGGCCACTGCCGCAAGGCTCTCGAAGCCCTTTTCCCTGGCGGCCTCGGGGCCGTAATTGATTTCGGCCCAGCGCTGCTGGATGCCAGACAGCTCGGCCTCGAAACTGGTGCCCATGTCACCGGCCTGAGCCACCCACGCGCACAGCGCCAGCATGGCGGCACCGAACCGTAATCCTGGAGTCCTGTTCATGGTCATACCTCCTGTTGAGCTTTGGGCAGACGCCTGGCCTGCGCTGAAGTCGTCACGTGGCGCCGTACGGCCGGGAGCTGCTTCCGAAGCGCGCCGTCAACGAGTTCCGGAAGCAGTCGATTGAGACGGGCGAAAAACCTCTCGGGCCAGCCGATTACCAGTTCGGCAGGGCCCCCCTCCAGCATACGGCAGGCCTTAGCAGCCACTCGTTCCGGTGGATCGCTGGCCACCCCCAATTCAGCGTTCAGCCGATCCAGCGCAGGGTCGTTGAAGCCGGTATCGGTGGCCCGTGGGGCGAGGTGCAGGACCCGAACCTCGGTGCCTGCGAGTTCACGGCGCAGCGCCTCGCTGAAGCCGCGCAAGCCGAACTTGCTGGCCGAGTAAGCCACCTGCGCCGGCAGGGCCAGATGGCCCAGTACCGAGCCGATGTTAAGGATGGTCGCCGACGGCCTGCCGAGCAGGTGGGGCAGGAGGCTGCGCGTCAGCAGCATGGGCGCGATGAGGTTGGTCTGGATCTGGCGCTCGATCGAGGCCGAGGTCTCATCCTCAAACAGCCCGAAACGTCCAGCACCGGCATTGTTGACCAGCACGTCGATGCCGCCCCGCCAGGACAGTGCCTCCGCACAGAGCCGGCTGCGGTCGCTCTCTGTCGAGAGGTCGGCGACGATCCCGTGGGTACGGTCCGACCCATAGCGCTGCGAGAGTTGATCGAGGTTCTCGGCGCGCCGGCCGGTCATCAGCACCTCGGCACCGCGAGCCAGCAGGGCGTCGACCAGCACGCGGCCGATCCCGCCGGTGGCGCCGGTGAGAAGGATCTTCCGCCCAGCCAGATTCATGCGCATTGACGCAGGTCCATCCGCTCGAGGCCACGGAACAGGTTGCCGTACAGCCAGAAGATGCCGCGTGCGCAACGCAGCACGGCCTCCTGGTCTTCGGCAACATCGAGACGATCGAGGATGTCGGCGAGGTGATGCACGTGCTCCTGATCCAGCTTGCCGTGGCTGCTCAGGTAGGTGAAGGCGCTCACAGGTAACCCCAGGCTGGTGCGGATGGCGTCCGCGGCACGAGTTGCGAGTGCAGCGCTGGTGCCCTCGAGCACGTGAACCATGCCGAAGAATCCCACCGGGTTGACCCGCATCACCATGTCGTAGGCGAAAGCCACCATCGCCTCGGTGGCCAGGTCGGGAGGTGACGAGGCGGCCGCCTCCGGGTCACCGCCGGCGACGCGGATATCCTCCAGGATCCAGCGGTCGTGGCCGGCTTCCTCCTCCAGGTAGTGCAGGATCGGCCCCTGCAGCCAGGCATGGCGTCCTTTCAGCCTTGATCCGACCGCCATCATCAGCGGCACCGTATGGCGCACATGATGGTAGGCCTGGGTCAGGAAGGCGAGGTACTCCTCGCGACTGATCGACCCGGTCAGCGCGCGCTGGATGATGGGAGCCGACAGCAGGAATTCACGCTGCTGACGGGTCTCTTGCTGGATACGTTCACTCAGTTTCATGTGTTCAGGCCTGGTAAAGGGAATCGATGCTCGAGCGATGGCGCTCGGCGATGAAGTCGCGACGCAGTCGGCCGTTGGCCGTCAGCAGTCCGTTGGCAAACGTGAAGGGCTCCCCGATCCGCGCCCAGCGCATCACGCGGGCGTAGTCGGGCAGGCGGGCGTTGGCTCGTTCGATCACCGACTGGATGGCCGCATCACCGAGGTCCGTGGCAGCGTTGATCAAGGCCACGGCATAAGGGCGCGCCTCACCGCTGACCATCACCTGCTGAATACCGCCTTCTGTCAGGATTTCGCGCTCCACCCATTCGGGAGACACGTTGCGGCCGTGGCTGGTGATGAACAGGTTGCGCTGGCGGCCACGCAGGTAGACGAAGCCTTCATCGTCCATCTCGGCGAGGTCACCGGTGGCCAGTTCCGCGTCGGTGGGTCGGGCCGCATCCCCTACGTAACCCAGCATGGTAGAGCCACTCACGTGCAACTGGCCCTCGGTGTCGATCCTGAGCGCTACATGAGGCAGTGCCCGGCCGACGCTGCCCGGGCGGTTGGCGTTCGGCAGGTTGAGGCAGGTCACCGAGGCGCATTCGCTGAGTCCGTAGCCTTCAAACACCGGCAGGCCAAGCTTGTGCGCATGCTCGATGAGTGCCGTGGGCACGGCGGCGCCACCGACTGCCACCAGCCGCAGGGACGAGGGATCGAGCAGTCCGGCCTCGACTGCGGCCACCATGGCCTTCAGCAGCTCCGGGACCACGATCACGCTGTCCGGTCGGTGGCGATTGACGCAGGCGCCCAGTCGGGCGAGGTCGACGCCGCCATGGGACATGCCGGTCTCGGCCAGTGGTGGCAGGATGCAGCGGCTGCCGGCCAGCAGTGATGCGTAGAGCCCAGCCACGTTTTCCAGGAGCACCGGCAGGGGCAGCAGGGCGAGATGACGTTGCAGCATCAGGGGCCGGGTCGCCTCCGCCAGCGTATCGGCCACCTTTGCCAGATGCCTGGCCGCCAGGCAGACGCCCTTGGGGGTGCCTGTGCTGCCGGAGGTATAGGTCAACTTGCTGGTACCCGGCGGCAGTTCGCCCCTTGGCGCTTGACTGCGGCGACGCAGCAGCTGCAGTCCTGTGCCCGGCGAGCGTCCCGTCACTTTCCACTGCGTGCCCACCGGCGGTGCGGCCTGGTCAGTCAGGATGCCGTCCACGCCGGCGCTGTCCAGCGCGTGCTCCAGCTGGGCTGGAGTAAAGAAAGAGGGCAAGGGGATGTGAGGCAACCTGGCCGACTGTAGCGACAAGTCGGTGATGGCCCAGTTGATGCCGTTGTCGACGAGGGTGGCGAAACGCCTGCCCTCGTTGGCGGCCAGCCAACGCGTTTCGGTGCGCAGAGCCGCCGCGAGCTGTCCGTAGGACAGGCGACGCGGGCCGTCCTCCAGCGCCACGCTTGAAGGTGGCGCCCGGTTGATGGCGGCTGACAGCATGTTAGAGGCGACCCATCCCCAGGCCGTTGGGCAGAAAGCCGGCCATCACGCGCGGGTCACGCTCATAGTAAGAGCCCCAGTGGTCCGGCAGGTTGGCAACGCGGTTCGCGCGGGCCACACCCAGTTCCATGACCGGTGCACCAAGATGGTCGAGGATGCGCCGAAGCGTATCGGTGGCCGTGAAGACGATCCAGTTGAAGCGCTGAGACAGCAGGTACTGGGGGAGTTGGGCAATCATGCGGGCAGCCATCCGACAGTTGGCGCCCGCCAGGTTGCCGACCTCGACGATCTCGTGGCGCCCGGTCGCCTGTCCGGTCAGGCGGTGCAGCGCTGACTCGACGGGATCCTCCAGGTAGTGCTCCAGATAGAGACGTTCCTCGCCGGCGTTACGCAAGCCCAGCACGCCCCTGAGTCGGGTCTGCCGATCGCGGAAGCCCAATAGGGTTGGCATATAACAGGTGACATCCGCTTCGTGACTTTGGGCAAAGGCCTGATGAACGAAGGCCTCCAGCTCGGCTCGCCCGGTTTCCCGGGCATGGGTGGCGGACAGGGTCAGGTGCGGCAAGGGGATCTCCAGGTCTGTCGTGGCGGTAGGACGACGGGACCCGGCCGGATCAATCGCAGGCAAAAATTATCTCGCTTAATCAGTGAGTTGGAGCCTTGCGCCTTCGCTGGCGATTGATTCCCCGGTGCCGGAGCGTCCAATGTGGCGTGATGGATGAACGCGCCGAGCCTGAAAACGAACGCGCCCTGGTGGCGGCCATGCTGGCCGGCGACGAGCGGGCCTTCACCCGCTTCTTCGACGGGTATTTCCCGAGGGTCTATCGCTTTGCGCTGCCCCGGGTCGACCGCAACGACACGCTCGCCCGTGAGGTGGTGCAGGCCACCCTGGTCAAGGCCCTCAGGCGGATCGACAGTTGGCGCGGCGAGGCCGCGTTGTTCACCTGGCTTTGCCAGATCTGCCGCAACGAGATCACGGATCAGTTGCGCAGCGAACGCCGCCGTCGTGCCGTCGTGGTGCCTATCGACGATGACGAAGAGTTGCGCGCGGTGCTCGAGGCGGTGGAATCACCGCCTGCCGCGGACCCGCTGCGCAACGCCAGTGCCGAGGAAGTGCGGCAACTGGTACACACGGTGCTCGACCGGCTTCCGGGTCGCTACGGGGAAGCGCTCGAGTGGAAGTATGTAGAAGGGCATTCGGTGGAAGAGATCGGCCAGAAACTCGGGATCGGCACCACTGCCGCCCAGTCGCTGCTGGCCCGCGCGCGCATTGCGTTTCGAGAAGGTCTCGAAAGCGTATTCGGAGCCTCCGCCGTCGACGTGCTCGCCGGCCTGGACGTTCCCTAGGAGGGATCGCTCGATGGACAGACACGGACCCGACGATCTGGCAGCCCTGCTCAAGAAGGCCGGGCCACGCCTGCAAGCCGACCCGGACCTGCGCGAGGCGGTGCGGGCGGCCGCCCGTGAGGCCTGGCGCGAGCAGCTGGCCCAGTCGCAAGGTCGGCGTAATCGCCGTACCTTCCTGTCGCTCGCTGCCGCGGCCTCAGCGGCCGCAGTGGCCCTGGGGCTGTGGTGGGGCAGCGTCGGCACGGCAGTGGACGCGGAACTGGCCAGGGTGGTCCGCAGCGATCACGCCGTCCGTTATCTTCCTGCAGGGTCCGCCGACTGGCGGCCTTTGCCCGAGGGGCAGGGGCTGGGCAAGGGTGATGCGGTGCGGACTGGCCCGGAGTCGCGGGTGGCCCTTGCGCTCGAGGACGGTGTGACGCTGCGTCTCGATGTGGACAGCGAGTGGACCCTGCGCGATGCCGGACACTCGAGCCTGGCGGCGGGTGCCGTGTACTACGACGGCGGGCCTGTGCCCGGCGCCCGTGATCACGTGATCGAGACCGAGCATGGCAGCGTTCGTCACCTGGGCACCCAATACGAAGCCCGCCTGCTGAGCGATGCCTTGCGCCTCGCGGTCCGCGAAGGATCAGTGGCCCTGTCGACGCACGACAGGACCGTCGAGGTCGAAGCGGGAGAATGGATGGAGGCCGGTACACAGGGCGCGCGTCGCGGCCGGGTCAGCCCCTGGGACGACCAGTGGGCGTGGATCGGTGGCGTCACGCCTCCGCTCGACATTGAGGGCCGGACGCTGGGGGACTTCCTTGGCTGGGTGGCGCGGGAAACCGGCCGGCCGGTGGTCTACCTGGACCCGGCAGCCAGGCAGCGTGCCGAGGCCATCCTGCTGCGAGGCTCGGTGGTAGGCTTGCGCCCGGAGCAGGCCCTGGACGCGGTGCTCGCAACGACCGACCTGGCTGGATCGATGGAGACGACGGTCATCAGGGTGGGTCAAGGCACGCCCTGAGGTCGGCTACACTCCCCGCATTGGCGTCGAGGGACGCCTTGTTTCGGGGTCATGCCTCTGGTGTCCATCACGCGTGGGAAAATGCGTCGGCCGGCGTGGCTGCCGATCATCTTCGTCTGCCTAGGGGCGTGGCTCGCGGGGTCCGCGCACGCCGAGGGGTCCTGGACCGGGCGGCCCTTGCAGGCTGTCCTGGCAGAACTCAGCGGTCCGGGCCAGCGGCTGATCTTCAGCAGTGACCTGGTCAGCCCGAGTTTGCAGGTCGTGGCCGAGCCGGTGGCCACTGAGGGGCCCGCGCTCATCGAGGAGCTCCTGCGGCCCCATGGACTGACGCTCAAGGAGGTGGGCGAGGGCATCTTCTCGGTCGTCCGCACGCGGGTACCGGCGATGGCCGCAGCCATTGATAAGCCAAGATCCGATCCGTCACCGCCGGCACTCACCGACGTGGTCATCACCGCCAGTCGCTATTCCATTGTCCGCGACCTGCCGCTGTCTCGCGACCAACTCGATCAGGCCCAGCTGGCCGCCCTGCCCCGTCTTGCCGACGACGCGCTGCGGACCGCACAGAGGCTGCCCGGCGCCAGTGGAAACGGCGTCTCCGGACTCGCCCACGTGCGTGGCGGTACGCTGGACGAGACACTGGTGATGTTCGATGGCCTTGCCCTCTATGAGCC
>JAURMS010000312.1 GCA_030830595.1 Gammaproteobacteria bacterium
GCGCCGGCGCCAGCCCAGCCAGGTAGCAGGACACCGCGGCGATGTCCTGATCATCACGCAGGCTGCTGGCCAGGAAGGCCATCTGCCTGCCGCTGGCGTCTTCTGGATGAGTGCCACGCCGCCCCAACCGGAAGGCACGCAGCTGGGCTGCGAGATAGTCCCCCGCAAGTCCGGCCAACGCAGGGGACCCGAATGCCTCGTTGCCAGAACCAGACTGCCCATGGCAGGAACTGCAAGGAAAATAGGCCTCTTGACCAGCAGATTCGCTACACGCCGGAGCATCCTCGGCTTGCATAAGCGGGCTCCATGACCCAGCCAGAAAGGCTGCCAGCGCCAGCAAGCGAATCATGCCTTGCCGTCCTGTCCACGGGGCAGACCCCGAGCGGCTGCCATCAGGCAGGCTGCGCCAAGGAGTGTCACGACGAGGGAAGCGGCGAGCGCCCAACGCAACGAATTCACGCCCAGTTGTGGTGATAAAAGGTCGCTCATCGCTCCAACCAAGGTAGGTGCCCCGCCCATACCGATCAAACTGGCTATCAGCATGGTCACGGCAATCGCCGTCGCCCGAGACTCCTCTGGAACCACCAGCATCATAGCCGCGGACTTGCCACCGGCACCGGCCGACGTCAGGAGGCTGGCGAGGCCCAAGGCACAAAACATGACTGACGTGCCAGGGTAAAACAGTGCCAGCAGATAGGCCGGCACGCAAATGGGGTAGCACACTGCGGGCAGCCAGACCTGCCAGCGAAGGTCGCGTGCAGCGAGGCGATTGGTCAACCAACCCCCTGCGAGCATCCCCAGCAGGCTTGAGATTCCATAGACCCATCCAAACTGAATGGCTGCCTGCCCCGGCGGGAGGCCATGACTACGGACGAGGAAAGCGGGCATCCATTGCGAGAAACCGTACAGCAGGAAGACTCCCGCCGAAGTACCGAGCAGCAACCAGACGTAGACGGGAGAACGCAGCAGTCCCGCCGCGGTAGAGATGAGACCCATGCGGTTTGATACAGGATCCGCTGACCGCGGGGGGTCGGGCAGTTTCAGTAATGCCAGCAGGGCCAGGGCGAGTCCGGGAATGCCCAGGACCAGGAAGGCCGCCCTCCAGCCATAGGCTCGCTCAATGGCGCCCGCCACCACGAAACCAGCGAGCACTCCCAGTGACGAACCGGAGGTAAAGACGGCCATCGCAAACGCCCTGCGTCGAGGGCTGAACAGGTCGGCGATTAACGCTTGTGCAGCAGGAATGCAACCCGCCTCGCCTATGGCTATCGCGGTACGGGCAATAAGCAGTTGTGAAAAAGTGCGCACCAGCCCGCTGAGGACGGTCATGACACTCCAAGCCGCCAGGCAAACGGCAATCAGCTTTCTTCGTGATCCACGATCGGCAAGGCGCGCCAGCGGAATCCCGGCAACAACGTAGGTGACGGCAAACGCGAGCCCGGTAAGCAGACCCAGTTGCGTATCGCTGAGCCCCAACTCTTCCTTGACGGGCTGTGCGACCGCGGCCAGCACCATCCTGTCCATAAAATTGACGAGGTTGATCAGCGCCAACAGCAGCAATGCGGGATACGCGGCGGTCAAGATTTTCCTTGACGGCCACCTAGCCCAGCCGGCAGCAGGCCCAGATGACCGATCAGCTTGACGAAATGCTCGAGGCGCTCGCGGCGATAGGCATCCACGTCACGATCGGCATAATCGTAAAAGCCGCGGCCCTCCCGCAGGCCGTTACGCCCCTCCCGCATATTGGCCTCGATGATGCCCGGCGCCCGATAGCGCGTTGCGTCAATGGTCCGGGAAAGATGGCCGGAGGCATAGTACAGAATGTCGTTGCCTCCCCAATCGATGAACTCAAGCAGGCCAAGCACTGCGAAACGCAGCCCGAAACCGCAACGTACCGCCGTGTCCACGTCCTCTGCTGAGGCAACGCCCTCCTCTACCAGCCGGGCAGCCTCGTTCATGGCGAGTGCCTGGATGCGTGGCACGATGTAGCCCGGCGAGGCAGAGCAGGTCACCGGTACTTTGCCCAAGGCTTTCAGCAGCGACCTCATGTTGGCTACGGTCTGTGGTGCGGTCTGGCGGCCCACTGCTATCTCCACAAGCGGCATCAAGTGAGCCGGATTCAACCAGTGCGCATTCAGGAAGCGTTGGGGTCTCGTCACCAAGGTCGATAGCCCGTTGACGTCCATCGTGGAAGTCGTTGAGGCAACCAGCGCATCCGGGGATGCGTGCGTACCAATCCAGGTCAGGGCGGATTGCTTGGCCTCCTGGGTTTCCGGCAAGCCCTCGAAAATTGCCATATATTCGCGAAGCACCCTTGCGCCCGTTCCTTGGTCGACGACCCGCACGCGATCGGCAAGCTCGGGAACACGCTCGCCATCAAGCAGCCCGAGGCTGGCCAGGAAGCCAAGGTCCCTTTCGGTTTCCTTGCGGATCAAATCCACCAGCGCGTCGAATTCAACCGGACTTCGCCGTTTCAGGTCGACGAGCAGGCATTCCGCTCCGGCAATCGCACAGGAAAGGGCGATGCCGCGCCCCATCCTGCCGGCACCGACACTCGCGATCCTGAGCACTTCAGCCGCCACTATTGCTGCCGCCGGAAAAGCCCCTCATGAGCAGGGAATGCATGTCATCAAGGCTCAGCCTGTGAAGGCCGAGACTTTCCAGCGTCCGGCCGGTCGCGTAAAGGTCGCGACCAGTGATGGCTGAGCCAATTGCCAGCATGCCCTCACCGATGCGCATGGGAACGTCCCTCCACCTGGCAACCGAACAGAAGAAAGACAATCCGATGGCTACGTCTTCCAGCATGTAGCGATGGCTGACCAGTTCTATATGCTCCCGCCAATCGCCGCTGTCCGTGAGTCGCTCGTGTGCAGCGCGACCGTACATCCATTCGTCGCCGTCGGTTGCATAGTGGTCGCGTAAGGGAAAGTGCGGCGCACTGTAACCCAGCGCTTCGCGGAGTGAGATGCGCTCCGCGTCGAGGGCATCAGTAGTGCGGCGTATTGCCGGCTGCGTTCCCTCGTTGTGGATATCCCAGGCATCGAAATGCTCCAGCGGGCCAGCATTCATGATGATCAATGGCGGATGGATGACCGGGCCAGCATTCATGAGGGCCGCCGCGAGCAGGTTTCCACAGGGCTCTATCGACGAATAGGCCTGCTTGAGCACCTCATGTGCCATGGGCGCATCGTTGCCGGGAAATACGCCGGTGGGCAAACGGGTTGCATACCCACTGATCACAACCTCGGTTGGGCCGTGCTTGCGTGCAAGGTAA